>JABGRF010000362.1 GCA_018648405.1 Candidatus Scalindua sp. | reverse complement strand
GAACAGATAGCGGGTGTGTTCCTCACCTTTATTATTGTTGTCGGTACTTACCTGGTCACTTATCAGCTTCTGGTCTTCTTTTATGAGATACGATGGTCTCTCGGGATCGTGGCCAGTATTGTTATAATCTTCTTTTCACTCTCCACACGTGATCTGTTAAGGGAGACGGGGAATGTATTGAGTGCACTAAAAGCAGGCGACTTGAAACAGGCACGTAAGAACCTTGCAAGGATTGTCGGCAGGGATACGCATAATCTCAATGAGCAGCAGGTTGCAGCGGGCTGTATTGAGACATCAGCAGAGAACATCGTTGACGGTATAATCGCTCCACTGTTTTACGCTTTCATAGGCGGACCGCCACTTGCAATGGCGTATAAGTCGATCAATACACTCGATTCCATGGTTGGGTATAAGAACGAGAAGTATCTTAATTTCGGCTGGGCATCGGCCAAACTTGACGACATAGCTAACTTTATCCCGGCAAGAATTGCGGCCATAATACTACCGATATCTTCACTTCTCTGCGGTGCGGACTACTCAAATTCAGTAAAGATATTAAAGAGAGACGGACATAAGCATCCAAGTCCTAACAGCGGAATACCGGAGGCGGCTATCGCCGGTGCATTAGGGATCAGACTGGGGGGGCCAAGCGTATACAATAATATATCCTCATTCAAACCATTTATCGGAGATCCGCACAAAAATGTCTCTCCTGATGATATTAACAACGCCTCAAAGATAGTCATGGTATCAGCAATTATTGCAGTCGTCGTCGGTATCGCCTTCGTAATGATTGAAGGATATATGTCTATGGGTGGGAGTGATTTTATTATGGGAACGGCTGACACGACGTCACCACAGATATTTTATAAAATACCCAGTTTTTAAAGAAGAACTTTACCACGGAAAAGCACAGAATAAGCACAGATGTTAAAAACAAAAAACTTAACGCAGAGAAAAGCTAAAAAGACGAACTCTCGCAAAGGCGCAATGACGCAAAGTAAGAAAATTAGATAAGAAACGAAAGACAAAAGCTATTTTTACACAGAGGCACTCCCCGGACAAAAAGCGCCGAGGACAAGAAGAGCACAGAGAAAAGATAATAGGACACCGATTTACACAGATAGCAACTGATTAAAGAAACAGGAAGTTAGAAGCAAGAGGCTTGATGTTACAATTTTAAAATTAAAAGCTAGATCGGTATTTATCCTGTTAATCCTGTCTAAATATGTTTTACCCTTTGCGCTCTTCGCGCCTTTGCGAGAAATTATTTTTTAATATATAGGAGTTAGGTTTTTGAATCAGATGCCACGGATTATGATTGCGGGGACGAATAGTGGGGTGGGTAAGACTACTGTCACACTGGGCATTATGTCCGCTCTGGTGAAGAAGGGTATCAAAGTACAGGGGTTTAAGGCCGGGCCTGATTATATCGATCCGTCGCATCACACTTTTGTAACAGGAAATGCATCCAGAAATCTGGATACCTGGATGATGGGTGAGGACGTCTGCCGTGAACTCTTTGAACGTTCTGCTGCCAGTGCCGATATATCGGTTATTGAGGGTGTAATGGGCCTGTATGACGGCAGTATCGACTCTTCCGGTGACGGCAGCAGTGCACATCTGGCAAAGGTACTAAATACCCCGGTAATTCTGGTCGTCAATGTTAAAGGTGCTGCACAGAGTGCCGGTGCTGTGGTAATGGGTTTCAGGGAGTTTGACAAAGAGGTCAATCTCGCCGGTGTGATTCTGAACAATATTGCAAGTGAAAGCCATTATGAGTGTGTCAAAACGGCTATCGAAGAGTCCTGTTCTGTCGCCGTACTTGGATATCTAAATAAGGATAGCGATATTACTATCCCGGAGAGGCATCTGGGTCTGATCCCTTCCGAGGAGAAGAAGGTCAGTTCCGATTTGTATGATAAACTTGGGCAGATGGTAATTGAGACAATTGATACCGATAGATTGCAGGAGATAGCCGGTTCGCCCGGTGACTTCCCTGATTATAATAAGTCGATTTTCATAAACAGGGACAGTTCGTTGGATGTAACATTGGCAATCGCCAGAGACAGTGCGTTCTGCTTCTATTATCAGGACGATATCGATCTGTTTGAATCGATGGGAGCAGAGATTAAACTGTTCAGTCCTCTCGCCGACAAATCTCTTCCGGATGGAATAGACGGCATATATATTGGAGGCGGATTTCCTGAACTGTTTGCGGAGAGGTTGATGAAAAACGAGAGTATGAGGAGTTCAATAGTTGAAGCATATAAGCAGGGAGCCGTAATATACGGCGAATGCGGCGGGATGATGTATCTGCTGGAAAAATTAATTGACTGTGATGGCAGATCGTTTAAGATGAGTAGTGTGCATAACGGCACATCAAAGATGGAAAAAAGGAGACAGGGGCTTGGATATGTCATTGTCGATGTGATATGTGACACCGTAATCAGCAGAAAAGGCGATACATTCCGTGCCCATGAATTTCATTGGTCCGGATTGCAGGACA
Organism: Candidatus Scalindua sp.; assembly: GCA_018648405.1. GTDB lineage: Bacteria > Planctomycetota > Brocadiia > Brocadiales > Scalinduaceae > Scalindua. The sequence continues at coordinate 1,232 of JABGRF010000362.1, read as the reverse complement.
TTCCGGAGAGCACATTTTTTGCCTATAATACAATGAAGAGTAATGGTAAGAGAACCGGGGTTGATGGTATATGTAAGGGCAACATTCTGGCTTCATACACTCATATACATTTCAGCAGCAATCCGGCACTTGCAAAAAATATGTTATCCAGCATGGCAGAGAGAGTACAAATATAAATTAGCATTGGAAAGGACGTAATCAATAATGAGTATAAAAACTGGCGTTATAGTATTGGCGCATGGAAGTAAGGTAAGGACCGGTAATGAAGGTCTGTTTAAGATAGTAGAGATGCTGCGAACAATGGGGAAGTGGGATATGGTTGAGGCAGGATTTCTGCAGCTGGCAAAACCCGGGCTTAAAGAGGTGGTTGAGGATCTAACAGGTAGGGGGGCAAACCGAGTCGTGATTATGCCTCTTCTGCTTTTCAGTGGAAATCACGTTCTGAAGGATATTCCTGAAGAGATAGATATCGAGCGCAAGAAGTACCCTGAAGTAGAGTTCTGCTACGCAAAGAACATTGGCGCTGATGAACGTATAGCGATGATAGCAGCGGACAGGATAGAAGAGGCAGTAAACTAGACTCAGTATACAACTTTGATCAATAAGAGAATAGATATGGACAACCAAGAAAAACCAAAAGATTATTCAGAGAACCCGCAGGAGATAATCAATGAGAGCTTTGACATAATCGATAATCTTGTCGACTTTGACAAGATTCCGGAAGCGTACAGGCCGATTGTAAGAAGAGTCATTCATGCAACCGGTGATACTGACTATGCAGACAATTTGATAATAAGCCCGACGGCTGTTGATGCGGCCATAAAGGCGATAGGAGCAGGTAAATCGATAGTCACTGACGTCAATATGGTAAAGGCCGGTATCAGTGCCAAGGGAATCGCTAGATTTGGAGGAAAGATAATCTGCAGGATTGCTGACGAGGATGTTGCTGAAAAGGCAAGTAAGTCCGGCAAAACACGCGCTATCACCGCCATGCAGGAGTCCCTGGATGATATATCGGATGGAATAGTCGTAGTAGGCAATGCGCCTACGGCAGTATTTTCAATAATAGACCTCATTCGAAGAGAAGAGGTTATACCTGCTCTCGTGGTGGCTGTACCTGTCGGTTTTGTAAAGTCGTCAGAATCCAAAGAGGCGTTAAAGATATTTCTTGATAATAAAAAGGATATTCAAATTCCTTACATAGTAAACATCGGCAGAAAGGGCGGTAGTGC
>JABGRF010000400.1 GCA_018648405.1 Candidatus Scalindua sp. | reverse complement strand
ATGTAATCTACCATGTTGTATGCAAATGCCTTTGTTCTGTTTACTATTCCGGTTTTTGGGTCTATAAAGAGATCCTTCACCAGATATGTAGCGACGTTTTGCACAATTCTTGTTTTTTCGTCATGAGAAATTCTTGAATCTGCTATGATATCCTGGAAATTAGTTTCCAGATACTCATAATACTTCTGCTGATCATCCTTTTTTATAAAAAGCCTGCTGATGTTTTTCTCCAGCAGCATCTCTCTATTTTCATTCTCAAAGATTGCATCCCCTCTGCAATATAGTATAAATCGGCTGTAAGCCTGTGTTTCCACCTGTAAGTAAAGATCGCAGCCAACCATCGTGTCGGTTCGTAAACTGCTTGAGTTAATAGGCAGGTAATCTGACATGGATTCAAATTTCGTTCTGGATTTCTCTGTTGATTTTAACATTTATTTCTTTTGATAATTTTATGTATTGGATATTATTTTTTCATACCATTTCATCTTGTCAGCCTGATCTTCCTGTTTTAACAGTGTTCCAAGGATGTAGGTCTCTTCCTGGTCTTCAAGAGTTGCTGCGAAATCAATTACAATAGTTTCATCAAATGGTCTGGCAACACATGATCTTGAGGTCGTGTTTCGTGTGTTATTGTTTTTCTTCAGATTCGCCGGGCTTTCAAAAAGGAACCTGATAGCTTTGCGATTGGATTTATAGAGAAGAGGGAATTTTTTAGAAATTGCGTCTTCGCCAAACACATGAAATAAAATTTTCTTTTGGTTATCATTTGGGATTTCAGTAGAGTTAGTAGGTATTTCAAAAAAATGCTTGTTCTCTTCCGTATCATGCTTTAATTTCAAATTCAATAGATTGATTTCAAGCAGGCCGGGTATAAACTCTTCAGCGTGAAAGTCTGTACCTGGAAACTTAGATTGCAATTTTAATAAGTGTCGGTTTTTATTAACAATATTGTTAAAGATCATATTGTGCCGGGTACATCCTAATGTTATGTGCGGGCAGTTATCTCCGGCTCTTACGGAGTAATTAACGGAATCAGCAACAACAAAAGAGCCGAATCTTATTTTGTCAATTTTCCTTCTCTTTACCGTTTCTCCCATTGCCAATGTCTTTAAGTATCCTTCATGCCCGATCTCTTTTCTTTTTTGCCAGGCCGTATTTCGATTGTTACTCCATATCTCAGCATACATCCTGTACTCATTAAGTTCTCTCAAATATGAGATACTATCGGGGTAAAAGTCAGGTACATTTTCCTCTAACAATCCTTTTTTAAAATCTCTGTCGTCAATATTCATTTTCAATCTCCTCATATAAAGGATGAAAGACACAATTGGGACAAATAGAAAAAGCAACTGTTATTCCATTTTAAAATAAAATATTTTCTATTTCTCTAAGCTCTTTAAGGTGGGGCACCTGCGCTGGTAAATAATATTACAAACCATCTAAGGGTAGATAATACCGTTGCGTCATTATGAAGCACATACGTTGTTTAATGATAAAAATGTCCCGCATCGAAACTGTGCTATCCGTATATACATGCATTTAATGTTAAGGAAAACGAGTTGTAAGATGCTTTCAGATAAATAGAGATGTAAAGAAATAGAGTGGACAATTTTAAGAGAAAGAGGGAGAATGCAGGTGGAGGAATTCCCAGACAATTATCAGAAAGGGTTGAAAATGAGTTTTGAAGATTATAGTTCAGAAAAGAATCAAACCATTAAGGAGAAGTTTGTAGACAGAGAGGTCTTTGGCAATATCAGTTCGTTAATGGAGCGGATCATCAAGTGCGAAAAAAAAGAGGTATCTATTGAAAGGGACATTCTGGGATCTATGACTACATTAATGGAAGATGTTATCAAAAGTGGCAGGAAGGATGGATCTGCGGAGAGAGATATCCTTGGGCGTACAGGTGCGTTGATGGAGTCAATAAAAGGAGATAGAAACTGTGAACTATTCGAAGAGATAGATAATCTGTACAAATATCGCATTGATATTCCGGAAATTAAAGATCTGAAGGTACATGAAAAAATAACGTTCTTCAGGGGCGATGTACTGGAAACAGAAAAGAAGAGAGTCGTTAAAGAGATAAGGGAGAAGATTGCGGAGTTAAAAGGAGAAGAGAATTTCAGTGAAATGATATTGGCAGACGGAGAGATCACCGAGGAGACAAACAGGGTGAACCAGGCTGATATTGACGACAGGATTGCAGAGTTGGAGAGCTGCCTGCCGGGAATTGAAAATTCGATAGGTAAAATGCAGGGGATTTGTGAATGGATACATGTTTCAAGCTTTCTGCACGACAAGTTGCGGGAAAAGGGACATCCTGTCTGGAATGATGGTAGCGTATATGTATGGGGACGGACGTCAACGTGGCAGACAATATTGTCTGATGACGTGATATCCGAAATCTGCAAAGAGATGGAGATCTTTGAAGGGCAGAAGAACGAGTGGAAACTATAAACGACTAAATTGGAGAATGTAGATTAAGAGACCGGCCTACATCAGTCTTGATATCAGGCCGGATATTGCGCTTTCAACATGTAGAGTTCTCTCGCCCAGATGAACAGTACTGAATCCGCATTCAATTAATTTATCTACTTCGTACTGGATGAATCCCCCTTCAGGGCCGACTGCAAGAGTTACCGGTCTGCCTATATTGTATGGACACGGTTCTGATGTGTATGGATGTGCAACAAAGGGGAGGGTGCCTTTTATGATATCTGGAAGTTCGTCCTCCACAAAAGGTTTAAACAACGGACGAATCAAAACTTCCGGGACAATAGTGTCCTGTCCCTGTTCAAGTCCCCTGATGAGATATTTATTTAAATTTGCTTCTTCCAGCACAGGGCTTTTCCAGAAACTTTTCTCTACGCGATATGAGTTGATTACTATAACCTTTTTGATTCCCATAGCGGTTACCTGAGTAAGGACGCGTTTAAAAACCCTTGGTCTTACCATAGCGAAAATGAGTGTTAATTGGAGAGGTGCAGGTGGTTTCCTGTCCAAGACTACATCCATCTCAATTCCGTTCTTTTCAATAGATCTAATTCTGCCGGATCCGATATCCCCATTTATCAACCCGACACGCAGTTCATCGCCAACCGAAGGTTTGTTAACTTTAATGATGTGCTCAAGGCGGTGATCCTGAATGTTCACACGACTTGTGTCTTCAATAAAATCATCTTTAGATAGGATGATAAGATTCATAAAAGGTTTTATCACACAAAGGCGCAGAGATCACGGAGAAAGCAGAAACATGAATAAAAAAGTTAGTATAGAAAGGATAACAGGGTAAAATAGTCGCTGTCCCCTGATTCTTCAATTCAAAAAGGAGGATAATTTTATGACTACGAATATTACCTTGTGGGACACCACCACAGGAGATTTTTTTGTACAGAGAGGAGAAGTAGCTGTGTTGATTGACCTAAGCACCGCCTCCTTAAATGTATTCGAACAAGGAAAGCAGGAGCTCTTAGGAGAAGGTAAACTTATCTATTTTGTTGCAGACAATATGTTCACTAGTTGCGATGAAAGACGATGGTTCAGGTGGAAGATATACGACTACTTACTCCGGCGCTCGGAAAACCTACAACAGTCAAATGAAGCCCTACTGTGTGCGCAAAACGCACTTAACGGAATAGCTGAGCAACCCAGTCTTGAGGGGCGCCTGGTCTTTGATTGCAAGTTGGCCCTGGAAATTGTAACTAAGACCTTGAGTGAAACATAAATATTCGGGACTATGTGAGACCGCAACTGAGCCAAAAGATGATACTGGTTTGGGGGCGATGTGTGGAA
>JABGRF010000209.1 GCA_018648405.1 Candidatus Scalindua sp. | reverse complement strand
TACCTTCAGCATGCTCCACATCCAACTCAATGTGAGCAGAGAAGAAAAGTACTTCATCCTCTGTAAGTCCCGCACCCCTGCAACCTTCACGTACGAGCGTATACATCTGAGGTACTATATATTCGGTCCCAGGCCCAAACCCACCATAAGCCTCAATGTAATTCAAGTATCTGATATTCAGATACTTATCAACAAAAAGCTTTGTTTCCGGCAGCGGCTTGATTGCCTCAAGCGCTTCTGGCGATGTGTCGATACCAACAGACCTCAAAAATGCCCTGAATATTGCTGGATGTGTCAGTTCCGGATCCATATCCCTGTTCTCTTCCTGTCGAGCACCGTATTCTTCGCCAAGATTTTTAATTAAGGGAGCTCTTGCTCCTTCATCTGGAACAATAGCTATCAAAGCTGCTAGATACCTGGAAAAATGACGTGAGAAACAATAGTACTGCTCGGCAAATATCTTGACCTGAGCCTTGTTTAGTTCTTTGTTTTTGAACCTATTCAAATATGAATGGTTCAGTGCCGGATGTTTCAAACAATCTTCCTGTAACTTATCTACAAAATCACTCGCTGATACTGCCATAGCTTACCCCTCCAAAAGAGTTAAAAATATTATTACTCTGATGAAATAGCAAAGACTATACCATTACAAATTTATTCATATCTAAAATAGAACTGCAAATTGCAAAGCAAGTAATATTAGTATGTTACGACTTGTAACTCTATAATAAAATAATTCAATAAAATCTATTTAGCACATGTATGGCGCAATGTTTTCGCGATCAAGAATTCAGAAATAGCGCAGTAGCGAAATTTTTGCGCATGCAATAAGGGGTATAAAATTCCGGCTAACCAAATCCGTTCTGAAACCTGTATTAACAAAAAAGAAACCATAAGAGATTAAATGTACAGAATCGTCTTAGAGCATTCAGCATTTATTTATTGTATAATGGTGTTTAAGGAAATGTTCATATCAACAAAAGTGTTAATCAATTTACCGGAGAAATCGGTTGTGATTGAAACGGGGAACAAAAAAGTCAATCCCATTCGACTGACATGATTATATGGTTTGAAAAGCACTAACAATAACACTACGAAGAATCAGGAATTCAAATAGGCTTTTGTCTTTTCTGCAATTGTTTTAAATATCCATTCAAATTTTAACATATCCGTCTCTAACAATGTCACTCTGAATCCGAAGATGTCACAACTAAAGCCTGTCAACGGTACCACACAAATACCTGTAGCACCCAGCAGGTAATAAACAAATCTCTTATCAAGAGCTACATTGCACACGCTATCTTCAATATAAGCCCTTACTTTGTCACTGGTAATCGCAAGAGACTGCTTATTGTTCAATGCGCCATCTTCAAAAGCGACCGTCATGTAAAATGCACCATCGGCACGGTTAACTATTATGCCATCAACTCCAACAAGAGCATCATATGCGTATTTAGACTTTGCTTCGTACTGCCTATTTCTTTCGGAATGATATTCTTTGTACCTTGGATCAGATAGTAAAGACGGTATAACCGTCTGAGGCAGCGTTGTCGAACAAACTTCAAGCATTTTTGCATTCAATATCGTTTCAATATAAGTGTTGAATACCGGATCATTACCTCTATTGTATACCTCTATCCAACCACATCTAGCACCCGGCCATGGAAGTTCCTTTGAAATACCCCGCATTGATATTGCACAGACACCGTTGATCACATCGCTTAACGGAGTAGATACTTTTCCATTATATGTTATTTCCAGATAAATCTCATCACACACGATAAACAGATCAAACTCTTCCGCAATTCTTACAATATCCTCCATTACATCTTTTGAGTAAACAGTACCAGCCGGATTGTTAGGGTTTATCATTAATATCCCTGATATTGATTTATCTTTTATTATTTTATCACGTAGATCATCAATATCCGGCATCCAGCTATTTCTAGGATCTAATCTATACATTATATGATCTTCACCGGCATGAGCAGCCTCTGTAGATGAATGAGTAGAATAAGCAGGTGAAGGGCCTATTACCCGTGCCTCTTTCCTTAAGTAGTTATAGACCTTAGATATTGCATCACCGATACCATTAAAGAATATAATATCTTCCTCTGTGATCTGTACTTTTTTTCGGCTATTACAAATTTCTGCAAGAAAAGCTCTCGTTTCCGCCAGACCTTTTGTAGGGCTGTAAGCGAAAGAAGAATCGTTGTCAACCGCCCCCTTTATAACATCCTTGATCCATGACGGAATCTTCTCCCCCTTAAGAACAGGATCACCAATATTCTCCCAGCAAACATCCAAACCCATATCCTTCAAACAGTTCCCAACAGCTACTATTTCGCGAATCTCATACTGAAGTTCGTGTGCACCAGCGTGTACTATGTTATTTCTCATAATTATCCCTTAATACTTTCTACAACACTACTTTCTATCTATAATCATGTTCCATTAAATTAATAATAATTGTTTATTGATCTTTCTTGCGCAAAACCTTCCTCCTACCTGACAATCTAAACAGTCTAAATACACATTCCTAATCTACATCAATTTATAATAGAAAAGGCGTAACTCATTCTAGGTTAAGCATGTTATAAAATCAAGTATTTAAGACAAGCATCAGAATATATTCTGTTTGTTATAATTTTAGTAGTGAAAAATATTGACATTTGAATTCATATTATATATGTATAGAAATTAATATCACAGTACAGACCCCTTCATTATGTTAAATAACACTATTTATTACTAATCGAAGAGTCTCTTTTATTTAAAAAAAATTAACTGTTTATGTCAAAAACTAACGACAGATTAAAAAAATGCATCCTGACTCTAACGTGCCTCTCTCCGCTATTATTTAATGGCTGTACATTCACAATTCCAAAACTGTCAAAATCGTCTAATGTTAACATTGAAGAAGAGAAGCCCAAAACCGATGAATCATCTATAGTTAATGACGAGTTAAAGATAGATGAGACTGACACAAAACAAGTCATGCCGTTCACCGTGAGGGAGGAACCAGTAAACAAGCCATTTGACATACTGGAAAAAGAATATTTGCCTATAGAATCCTCTATCAGCGTAGAAAAGGTTCCTGATGCTAGCGATCTGAAAGTATTAAAAAAAGTCAGGAAATTAGAAGCCAAACTGAAAGAAGAAGAAAAACAGAGAAAAAAAACAGATACCCTGGTAAAAGAACTTAATAAAAAGATAGCAGTCCTGCAGGAAGCTGAATCTAAAACGGTAACAACAAGGCCAGGAGGCTATTTGGCAGATGGCTCTACAATTGGACTGGGAATAGTAGACGGAGACGATGAACTAAGAGTATTAAAAAAAGTCAAAAGATTAGAAGCCAGACTCGCAGAAGAAGAAGAAAAACTAAAAGCGTTGAACAAGGACCTTGCGGAACTGCAAGCAGCCAAAGTAGCGGTTGAAAAAGATTTTGCAAATACCGTAAAATTACTGGAAGAAAAGAGTAGTGGCCTGTTAGAGAAAATGAGTACACTGGAATCCACTGCAAAAGAAGCAGAAGCAAGGGCAATTGCAGCCGAACAAGAGCTAAACCCCATTAAGAAGGAGCTCATAAAACTACAGATCGCTGATACAAAAGTTCAGCAGGAATTATATAAATTAAAAATTGAAAAACTGAAAAGAGATGAAGAATAACATATTACCTATTTTATGAACCAGTAAAAACGCTGTTATCTCACCTACTATATATTTAAATATTTATCAAAACTTCCGTGACAAACATGAAATCATTCAGAATCATATCAATTGCACTTATATGTCTCTTTGCTTTAACAAGTATCATTGGCTGCATAGTGACAGATGTGCAACACATAGCTCATGAAACATTTTACACGAAAGAATATGATACAATCAACTATCATAAATCAGAGGAATACCTAAATACAAGACTACACAGAGTTTTATTGCTTCCATTCACTGTTGAATCACAAAGAGACAAGGTCATAGATGAAGTTACAGACGCATTTTATATCGAATTACAAAAGAGTGCTAAATTTGAAATTATAATACCTCAAGGATTTCAGGATATATTATCAGAGCAGAACGACATCTGGAACAGAGGCCTGATCAGGTCTGAAACAATTGTGGAAGCAAAAAGAAGATACAAAGTAGATGCAATCATGTTTGGCACAATTACCCACTACCAACCATATGAACCACCCGTTTTAGGCATAAAAATAGGAATGTTCTCTGCCATATCTGGCAACATAATGTGGAGTTCAGATGCCATATTTGACAGTAGCGAGGCATCAGTGATAAAGCTAATTAAAACATACTATAAGGAACACTACAAAAGGAAACAATCATTATATGATTGGAAGATCATAAAGTTGTCAACGAAACGATATGCACAATTTGTTGCTCATTACATGGTAAACTCCCTCTAAAGCAAATATTTCTCTCATACAAATCAGTAAAGTATTACAACAAGAAATCCCTTTCCAACGTCCCTCTCCACACATTTTACAAACTGCACCTTCAGTAACAGTTAACCCTACATCATATTACTCATTAATACGTTGATTATTACTCAACGTGAAACCCTAGCAGTAACAGGAAACATTTTTCCGTATCATACGGTAAAAACTGATACCACAGTTCCCCAAGGTCCTAGCTAAAAAATAGTAGAAACTTGTTTTATAGAAAATTATTTATTTACGTAACTAACAATCACAAAAGAAATTAGCAGTGGTGAAAAATAAATAATAGATGATATTTCTAGAAATCAATTCGCTTTGGCACAATGCTAGCTATCTACACTCGCATCATAATAACATTTTGAATCTGAATTAATTTTAAATCTTATACTGAAAAAAAAATGTCTGAAAAATTAATAAACTCATTACCTGGAATGCTTGCAACAAAAAAACTGCCTACTTCAGGTGGCCTGGAAAAAGCCAGTCGCTCAATAGAAGGAAACCATGACAAAGACAGTTTTCACGACAAGCTAGTGAATTCAATGAAAGAAACCCGAAGGGCTGAGAGACATAAGTCAACGGATAAAGCATCAGAATCAAAGCCAACGGACAATTCATCAGAACTAAATTCAATGGAAAACACTCAGCAGTATGAAGAAAAAACTACTACAGATATTCCATCAGAATCAAATGTAATGAAAAATCCTCAAATACATGACGAACAAACTGCCAATGAAACTAAATCAGAGGCTGTAAAGACAATGGATACTACTGATGAGGTTAATCACAAAATCAAACTTCTTTCATTAGGGATACAACCTGATCAGACAGCAAAGACCAAAGGCAATCAAGGACAACAAAACTCTGAAATTAATCAGAATATAAATAAGAATGTAATTACAAATGCCACCAACAACAAGAACTCTAATTCTAAAACGCCAGCTACACAATTAGAGACAAACGTGTTATTAGAGAAAATCCTTATCAACAATCAGGAATTAAAATCACCAAACGGACCAAATGTAAATATAGCACAAAAACAGGCCGGAGACTTGATTCCAGAAGCTACAGTATCTCCAGCAGGCAAATTAAATACAGCAGAGTTGGCTACAAATACCACACAACAGATGCCTGGAGATGTTGAACAGGAACAGCCACAAAACTCTCTTTCGGATAAGTTAAGTACAAACAATACAAAAGTGGGCGAGCAAAAGATATTAGATATTCTAAATAGTACTGGTATTTCTGACGAGGCAACAAAGGGCAAAGATGCTGAATCTATGCATTCACCATCAACGTTATCAACTAATCAAGCGAAAGAACTCACAGGGAACAATTTAAATACAAACAAGAAGAAAGTACAGATTAATAGCAACCAAAATATTGTTTCTACCATTGAAAAACCAGGTTTAGATCCTTTAACTGATGCACAAAAAATCATAAATGGTAAAATTGCAAATATCAGCTCTCTACCACATACTGATGAAAGTGCCAACAACAAGACAAATGAAATGCCACAAGGGCAACATCAGAACAAGCCTTTATACACAAATGCAGACAAAAATGCGAATTCACAACAAGCATTAACACAGGCACCGATTGAGAGCGAAGATACTCCTAAGATACTTGAAGCGAGTGCAAATATATCTGAATCTAAATCGACTAAATTATTTGACAATACTACGATTACAGCAAGTAACAATATTAATGCGGTCGAATCTACAATGCAGTCAAATACATCATCCGATAGCTCTGCCTTTAATAATCAAAGAGCGGATGTCGATTCTAATTTGAGCTCAAGTGCCGTTAATAACAATGTAAAAACCAGTACGGAAACAAGTTTCAACAAAACATTGTCTCAGATTAACAGCTCTGCAAAACCGTTGGTATCAATTGGCAATGATGTCGCAGACAATATTGTTCAAAATGCAAAATTATATACTCAAGGAGGCAAGTCTGAAATTAAAGTGCAGCTTAGCCCTCCTGAACTGGGAACTATAAAACTGGAGTTTAAAGTAGAAGATGATGTTTTAGAGACAAAGATTGTAGTCGAAAAATCATCAGTAAAGGATCTAATCGAAAAAGATATTCCTAAGTTGAGAGATCTTATTGCTAATGCCGATATAGATGTCGGAAAACTTGATGTTTCTTTACAGGATAATGATAATAGCAAAATGGACTTTATGAATAAAGATTTCACATCAGACTCAAAAAGTAAAGGCGCTCAAGAGCCATCACAACAGGAAGGCGAGCTCCATGATGATAATATAGACGAAGAGACAGTATCAAATAATAATTCTGAATCAACTCAATTAAACTATTTAGTATAAAAAGGAGAAAACTATGAGCCCTACACCAGCAATGGCAACACCTGCCGTAAGTAAAGATGAATTCTTGAAGCTCTTTGTAGCTCAACTTAAAAACCAGAGCCCTATGGATCCATTGAAAGGACACGAGTTTATAGCACAGCTGGCTCAATTCAGCTCCGTTGAACAACTTACCAGCCTCAATGCATCTTTTGCAGATACAATGAAATTTCAACAATTGACTGGAGGTAGTGAATTCATTGGAAAGAAAGCTACATATGTTGATGCAGAGGGCAATTCTGAAGGTGTAATAAGTGGTGCAATGATACAAGGCGAATCAATATCAGTCGTTATAGGAAATAAAGAAATTCCAATTACCCAAGTAACAGGCGTATATGAAAACTAATAAACATTCTAATAAAAACTAATAAACATTCTATTAATTTTAGAAAGGAGTAAGTAATGTCAACATCATCGCTAGTCGCAGGAATATCAGGTTTAAAAACCTCACAAGTTGCGTTAAACGTAATTGGTGATAACCTGGCGAATTTAAACACATCAGGCTTTAAGTCTTCACGTGTAAACTTTGCTAATGAATTATCACAAACTATGAGATCGGCATTGGCACCATCAGGTGGACTTGGTGGTAGAAATCCAATACAGGTTGGTACCGGTACCAAAGTTTCAAGTATTGACAAGGATTTTTCTCAGGGCAACATGTCACCAACTGGTCGCCCACTTGACCTTGCAATACAGGGTGATGGTTTTTTCATGCTTTCAGATGGTACTCAAAATTACTTCTCAAGGGTAGGTTCATTCAACCTGGACAAAAACAATGATCTCGTTGATTCTGGTACCGGACTAAAGGTACAAGGTACTTCTGGAGTCGCTATAAATGTTCCAGTAAATGCAACCGAGGCCGGTAAAGCAACAACGAAAACAACAATATCCGGAAATCTGAATTCCGAATTCACTTCAGGTGCAGTTAACCACGTGTCGACATCAGCCAGTGCGTATGCGACAAATGGATCAGGAACTACAACGAATCTGGCTGGTACTTTTACCACGGCAGGAACTACAACAGCGACAACACCAAATACTACTGGTATACAAGTAGGTGATATAGTAAGCCTCGGTGGAGATGAAAGAAAAGTCGTATCACTTGTTGCAAATACATCGATAACTGTTGATTCGGCATTTACAACTAGTGCTGCTTACGCGACTCCTGCAATCGGGGCCGGTGCATTGACAGGTTCAATTGACCCAGCTGCGTCTACAACAGTTACTGGAGTAGGCACTCTCTTTACATCTGAGCTTGCTGTTGGTGATCAGATAACCGTTTCAGGAGAGACACGGACAATTTCAGCCATTGCATCAAACACAAGCCTGACCGTTTCTGCTGCATTTTCGAACAACGCTAATGATACCAGTGTAATGACTGATTCCATGGCTGTTGCTGACCTGAATGACCTCTCTGTCAATACTACTGATTATGTTGCTGGAGACAAAATAAACATTGTTGGACAGGAACATGATGGTTCTACCGTAAGTAAAACTTTCGTTTACGGAAATGGGGCTGGACAAAATGGTACTACATTGGGTGCTTTCAGTACCTTTGCTTCAGCAAGTTTCGGTTCTGCAACAGCATCAATTGATACAAGCGGAAATCTGCTCCTTACTGCAGACCAGGCTGGACAATCAGAGCTTACAATAAACATTGCTGATGCTACGACAAACACAGGTGCTACCACTTACAACAGTTTTGCTGCTAGTACCACGGGAACAGGAGATGTATATGTTAGCAGTATACCAATATTTGATACTCAGGGTTCATCTCACCTGGTATCACTATCATATGAGAAAACAGCCAGTAATACGTGGAGCTTGACACCATCTATGAAATCAGCAGAAGGTTCAGTTACTACGGCGCTTACGTCAATGACCTTTAATGCTAACGGTTCATTTGCATCGGCTACCGGAACACCTACTATAACGGTAACATATCCGGATGCGACAACACAGACTGTAACTCTTGACTTCGGCACACCGAATACTTTTGGAGGTCTGACCCAATTCGGTGGTACGGGTTCCGCTGCTGCAATCAGCCAGGATGGATACGAAGAAGGCTTCTTCTCTTCTACATCTACAAACCCTGATGGAACTGTAGTTGCTCTATTCACTAACGGTAAAACTAAGAATGTAGGACAGCTGCAGTTAGTAACCTTTAGTAATCCTGCAGGGCTTTCAACGAATGGAAATAATCTACTATCTCCTAGCCTTGCATCTGGTTCAGCCGTTCTGAAGACAGCACAATCAGGAAGAGTCGGCAGTATTCTCAGTGGTGTTCTAGAATCTTCAAACGTTGATATTGCTGAAGAATTCACAAAATTAATTGTGTCTCAGAGGGCATTTCAAGCCAATTCCAGAACTATTACAACAACTGATGAGGTTCTGCAGGAACTGGTTAATATCGTAAGATAATCAAATAGCTTATATTAAGCCTGGATTGAACGATGAGAAAACTTATTGTTTGATTCAGGCTTATTTCTTTTTACATAGCAGATCGCATACTTCATCTCTTTCCATATAATACTACTAACGATTATTATCACAGTGATAAAATAGACAACCATTCCTAACTCTTCATTAAGGTTCAAGCAAATCATATCACATTTTCTGAAGATGCAGAGAGGAAGCTTTTTCTACAACTTGTGGAAAAAATTATCCTGAAGCATTCAGAATTCAAACTTAAAGCAATCCCAAAAACACATAACAAACCAATCTTGATCCGCATAAACCACTAGCATTTAACCCTTTACAGGTGTCTGCTTAAAATATTTTATTTTAAGCCATCTTTGGCATAAAGATAGCTTACATACACTAACGTTCCATATCCTATTTATAGTACATAATATTCATAACAATGATAAATATTCAAATTTTAAAAAATATAATAATAAAGAAGTTATCTAGCACTAACATATTAATGAACATTATAAGAAAGGCTGAAAAATGATTGATGGAATTGAATTAGCCTCTTCCGGCCTGGATGCCTATGCAAATGTACAGGAAACCATAGCAAGAAATCTTGCAAATGCTAATACTGTTGGGTTCAAAAAGAACATGATTTCTTTTAAGACCATTCTATCAGAAACAGGCAACACCTTAGAGACTAATTACGGTATTGACCATTCGCATGGCAATCTTAACTATAACGGAAATACTCTTAATATGGCGATTGACGGAGACGGTTTTTTCACTGTCGAAACAGAAAATGGTATGCGCTATACAAGAAACGGCCGATTTCAGCTATCAACTACACGTGAAATTGTAACAGACACAGGTGCTAAGGTATTAGGTCAAGCTGGCCCAATCACTTTACCTAACGGTGGTGGAGAGATTGTGATAGACAAAAAAGGCAGTGTTACAGTAAACGGCAAAGTAATCGGCAAATTAAAGATTACAAACTTTAATGATCTAACCAAACTAGTACCAACAGGCAACTCTACATTCGGTGCACCTGATGACGCAATAGATGATAGTGGGGAAAAAAAGTTCAATGTTGCACAGGGTTACCTGGAAAGTTCAAATGTTAGTGTCGTTCTGGAAATGGTTGATATGATATCAAATATGAGGAGTTACGAGGCAAGCAATAATGTTATAAAGACGTTTAGTGATTTAATGGAACGATTAATATCGAATCAAAGTATGTAGTATCGTCAAATACAGAATTTTTTTAGTAAAGGAGACATAAACCATGATGAAAGCATTATACACAAGTGCGACAGGTATGAAAGCACACCAGTTTCTTCTGGATGTAATTTCAAATAACCTGGCCAATGTAAATACTACCGGATATAAGAGAGTGCAGGTCAATTTCCAGGACTTATTATACGATAAATATACAGCTGCTGGATCAGAGTCAGCTACAGGAGTGCAAGCACCTACCGGGCTACAAGTCGGTAGCGGTGTCAGGGTTGTCGCAACCAATAAGGTATTTAGCCAAGGTGTTGCAGAAAGCACAGGCAGGTCTCTTGATTGGGCAATACAGGGATCTGGTTTTTTTCAAATCACACACCCTGATGGAACAGTTGTCTACTCACGAGATGGAACATTTCAACTTAACAGCACAGGTGCAATTGTTAACTCAGAAGGCCTGGCACTAGAACCAGCGATAACTATTCCTACAACTGCAACTAGTATTTCTATCGGTTCTGATGGCACAATATCAACACAGGCGGCAGATGGAAGTACCACATCCGTTGGTTCTGTTACCCTGGCCTCATTTGCAAACCCTGCTGGACTTGAAAGTATGGGAAAGAATCTTTACAGAGAGACAACAGCATCCGGTACTCCTACAACTGGCACACCAGGGCAAAACGGAATTGGAGAGATATTGCAGGGATTCCGAGAAAGTTCAAATGTCGAGGTTGTTACTGAGTTGGTAAACCTCATTGTAGCACAGAGAGCTTATGAAACCAGCGCTAAGGCTATTAAGGCCAGTGATGACATGTTGCAGGCTACAAACCGTATTGTTTAGTTGTAAAGCGATATAATCAAATATTTTAATATTCTTTTTCAGGAGCATTTCAATGATGATAAGAATGGCATTGTTTTCACTTTTAATTATGTTTACATTTTTGCCTTGTGTAATTGCAGGCAAGATTGAAATAGATTTAAAGGCCAAAGTAACCCTGGAAGAGGATGAAATAACCATTGCTGACATAGCAACTGTTACTGGTGATGATGAAGACTTGGTTAACGAGGTTAAAAGTGTTGTAATTGGAAATACCCCGGGAGCAAACAGCACAAGAAGAATAAATTTGAGTTTCATAAGAATGCGTTTGAATTCTTCAAATGTCGATGTTTCTGATGTTACCTTTACCGATGCTAAATCAACATTAGTCTCTATTGAATCTACAAAGATCAAGGGCCTTGAGATTGCACAGAAGGCGAAAGAGTATTTGTTAGAATTTTTGCCAATGGATGATAGAGAGTCAACTGTAGAACTTGGAAGAATTCCTGCCGATCAGTGGGTACCAAAGAGAAGAGACAAAATCAATTTCAACATTACCCTTATCGACACTAGCAAAGATAGAGGAAAAATAGAGTTAATTGTTAGCGCATCAACAGATAGCAAACGCTTTTTCAAAGTACCTGTCTATTTCAACGTCAGGGTATTTGAATTTGTCGCTATCACAAAGAGGAAATTGCGCCGCAAGCAACCGATAACGAGAGAAAATCTAATCATTGCAAGAAGAGATACTACAAGAGTGCGAGGCATGGCATTCTCCAGCATTGATGATTTGAAAGGCATGATGACTCTTGCATCGGTGCAGGCGAACACAATACTTACCGATTACATGGTTGAGATCCCTCCAACAATAAAACAAGGAAGTTTAGTAAAATTAATTGTTCAAAAAAGTGGATTTAAGATTGTTACTAAGGGATTGGCACAACAGACAGGATATAAAGGCGATGTTATAAAAGTAAAAAATATGAATTCAAAAAAGTTGCTCTATGGACAAATTGTAAATTCAGACAGCGTAAACGTTGTATATTAACAACTATATAAACAGACAAGGAAAATTCATGAGAAGACGACACACAAAACTAATTCTTAAAGTCATTATAGCGATCAGCACTCTTTCTGTTGTTTGTAACACCATTCATGCCGATTCGTTATGGCAAAAGAGAGTAACCGTAAACTATAACCTTTTCGATGATAATAGGGGGAAAAGAGTTGGAGATATTGTTACTGTAACAGTTTCAGAAACCGCTAATATTTTAAATACCGAAACAAATTCTACTGATAACTCAAGTTCACACGAAGGATCAATTGACAATAAAAACTTCTTGGAAGGTCTCAGGCATGCGCTTTCAAGCGGACGTAATGCGAAGATCCAGGATAGTAGAGCAGCGAACACATTCGAGACGGACTACACATCTTCCTTTGAAGGTGGAGGCTCTAATGATGTCGACAAGTCTGTAAGTGTAACAATTACGGCAATGGTAGTGGAAGTGCTCGACAACGGCAATCTTGCCCTTGAAGGCAAGAGGGATATAGCAGTAAACAAGGAAAAATATACCCTGACGCTCACAGGTATCGCCAGACCAATCGATATAGCAACAGACAATACTATAGCATCAAGTAAGATGTCTAACGTGCTTTTTGGACTTACCGGTAAAGGATGGCTTACCAGAGCAGGTTCCAAAGGCTGGTATCACAGGGTTAAAGATGTGTTATGGCCATTCTAAACAGATAAGTAATGATATATCTGCAGAAAGGAGATGATGGAGTAATCCATTCTCTCCTTTTTTTATTGAAGGTATCATAATAATGTGTAGAAACTGTGTAACCCGTATCCTATTTTGAGGATACCAATTCTCCTCTTCTCTTCGATATCTTTTCAGAAATAGCATAATTAGGAAAAAATGAACATCTTGTGTAATAATTGCCTACCATACTCTCTCTTATTAAAAAACAGAAAATCTGCCAACCGTATAAGCCTTGCCACCATATAGCGTTAGCACAATCAAAAATAAACTACCTTTTGGTACAGATATTGCTTTTTTAAGTAAACAGATCTTTTATTACATAAAATATTTTAATTAGAGTTAAAGGTATAAATTTATGTTCCGTTCTAAACTTCTTATTCTTGTATTAGTTACAACATTCATATTCTCCGGATTTACTCCTGTACAGGGAAGCGTAACTACACGAATCAAAGACATTGCAATTGTCCAGGGTATACGGGATAACTATTTGTTCGGCTATGGTCTTGTAGTCGGCTTGATGGGATCTGGAGACAAAATTGATTTCTCTAAACAGTTAGCTAAAAATGTATTTGAAAAGCTTGGAGTAATTATAACTACTGATGATTTTACCTCTAAAAATATCGCAAGTGTTATGTTAACAGCTAATATACGTCCTTTTGCTAAACCTGGAGATAGAATGGATGTTCTTGTCTCGTCAGTAGGTGATGCTAAGAGCCTTGAAGGTGGAGTTCTTATACATACAACGCTTCAGGGTATTGACAATGAGGTCTACGCTGTTGCACAAGGCCCCTTATCTCTCGGAGGTGGCTTTAATGTTGGTGGAAAAGCCGCTGACAAAAGAAAGAATGTATCGACAACTGCTAACATACCTGGAGGTGCAATGGTTGAAAAAGAGATTCCTGTTCACCTGTTCCACGAAAACAACATTCGGTTAACATTAAAAGATACTGATTTTACTACTGCTAAACGTTTGATGGATGTCGTCAATGCAATATACCCTGATTCCGCTCTTGCAATAAGTGCCGCAGAAGTAGAAATCAAACCTCCTCCGGAATTCAGAACAATGAAAATGGTAACTCAATTTATTTCTGAAATTGAAGAATTGCCGATTACACCAGATGCTATAGCCAGAGTGGTTATCAACGAGAGAACGGGAACAATTGTTGCCGGAGAAAATGTCAAGATTTCAACGGTAGCTGTAGCACATGGCAGTCTTACTATTACAATCAGCGAGAAGACAGAAGCATCTCAGCCAGGTTCATTCGCCCCGGATAGTGCGGAAACAAAAGAGCTTGATCGAACAACCATTGATGTAGAAGAAGAGGAGGCGAAACTTCACATCATACCTGATGGGGTAAGTATATCTGAAATAGCTCGAGCGTTAAATGTTCTTGGAGTTACGCCAAGAGATCTTATGGCGATCTTCCAGGCCATACATGCGGCGGGCGCACTACATGCTGAACTTATAATAATGTAACATCATCACAGGGAAATTAAATGGAAATACCATTCAATAATGCGTTCATGTTAAACAGTGCCAAAACAGAGAACGCAATAGATAAAATAGAAAATAATGCAAAATCAGATAAAGATATTCAAAAAGCAGCTCAAGATTTTGAAGCCGTATTACTTAATATGGTTATCAAATCAATGTGGAAGACAGTACCTAAATCTGATTTGTTCGAGAAAAATAGTGCAAACAATATATATGAAGGGCTTATGCACTCATCTCTCGCAGAAGAAATGGCAAGTAATGGTGGCATGGGTATAGCAACTGCGCTTGCAAAACAACTTAGCAAAGAACAGAAAAATCTATAATTTAATATAATGGAACAAAATAGCTTGAATAATATTCTACAAAATCTTTCTGAAACATTAGATAAGATGATCCTTACATATAAGGACATATTTTTTGCTGCACAGGAAAAGCAGGAACATATAATTTCCGGTGACATAGACAAACTCGAATCCGTAATTTATCAAGAGCGTAACCTTGCAGAAACGATTACTCTTCTTGAAGAAAAGAGAAGATATATATTGCGCTCGGCAAATCAGACCCTGGGAATCAAAACAGATTCTACAAAACTCAGCGACCTGATTGAACTGATTGAAGATCCATATAAAAGTAAATTAAATGATCGATACAATATTCTTGTTGAAATAATTACAAAAGTTGAAGAAGTTAATAAGTCTAATACAACTCTGACTAAATACTCACTTGAATATATAAACAACCTTATAAAATCGGTGTGCACTGAATCATTGAATGACAATACTTATCAACAATCAGGCAAATTTAACCAACCTGATCTTCATAGATTAATGTTTGAAGTAAGTGCCTGAAGAGGTAAGTGTGAATTGTTATATTTGCTTTAAGAGAATTATTATAATTTCATTATTCAGAATTTAGATTCTAAAACGTTATTATAGAAAGTTAAAATGGCTTCTGACATATCAATTGGACTATCCGGCCTTCTTACTGCACAAAGTGCCATGCAGACAATAGGTCATAATATTGCCAATGCCAATACTCCCGGATATAGCAGACAATCACTTTCAATTTCTGCCAGAACTCCTGACATGGGCATATATGGTCCTGTCGGATCAGGTGTAACCATTGATACAATAAAGAGAATTAAGGACGAACTACTAAATTCTCAAATAAACGATTTCACTTCCTTTCTTGGTAATTCTGCAGTTCAAAGCGATACACTTAATAATATTGAAGCCATTTACAACGAATTATCTGAGTCCAGTTTAAACGGTATGTTGGGAAAGTTTTTCACGAGTATTCAAGATATGTCAACCAGCCCTGAACTCGTAAGTACAAGATACCAACTATTACAAGACGCTCAGAACCTGGTTACTCATAGTTTTCGTTCGCTTTCAAAACAGTTTACAAATCTAAAAGTCAATGTCAGTCAGAGAATTGAATCTAAAGTTGCAACTCTGAATAGCTTAACAACTCAAATTGCATTTTTAAACAGAAGAATAAATGATCTTGAGTTGGGATCAAACAATGCAAGCGCTAATGACATGTTGGATAAGAGAGACCAACTCCTTACCCAATTGAGTGAACTGGGGGACATCAGAATAATCACAAATAAAGACAACAGCTCTGTTGATGTCCTATTAGGAGGCACTTTAGTTGTACACGGCAATCAAACAGAAACAATCACAACTTCACTCGCAGGTGAGGGAATTACTAAAATACATGGTTTAGCAGCTGCCAACCTGAATGGAGGTGAATTAGCTGGCCTGCTCAACATGCAGAATGTGACAATACCTAAATACATGAATGATATCGATACCCTTGCGGCCAGTTTCATAAAAGAAGTAAATAATATTCACAGTGAAGGCGTTGGCTTGAGTGGAGGTTTTACTACATTAACCAGTACAAATGCAGTCAACAGTGCGACAGAACCATTATCAAATACAGGACTTCCGTATGCACCGTCAGTCAAAACATATTCAACAGGTACGGTAACAAGTGCAGATAATGCTGATGGCACTACAACCGTGACAGGGTCTGGTACATCCTTTACCGGTAATGTAAAAGCAAATGACTGGGTCAAACTTGCTGACGGGAATTATTATAAAATTACATCAGTAGACAGTAATACTCAACTAACAGTAAGTGGAGGATACACCAATGCGGGTGCCGCAGCAACCAGTATAACGGACGGCACACTATATGTGACTGTAACAGACTCAGCAAACTCAATTACTAAATCCAGCATAAGTATTGCAGCGGATGAAACACTTACTACACTAGCTGCAAAAATTGGAGGAATTGGAAACATAAATTCCAATGTTACCAATGGTGTTCTGACCATTACCTCAGACAGCGGATACACATATAATTTTACAAATGAACTGGACATCGATCCTGGCAATATAGGTTCTTCTGCAACCGCTCTTTCCGGACATTATTCAGGTGATGACAATGATATTTTCACCATGAGTGTAATAAATGCTGGAACTGGTACTGTAGGAACAGGTTCTGCCTTAATCAGGGTCACAGATTCCACAGGCAAAATATTGGCGAATCTTGATGTAGGATCTTCGTATACTGCCGGTGATTATTTACAGATAACTGATGGAGTATCTATAAATTTCGGTGCTGGTGCTATTGCTGTAGGAAACGATATTGCAATTGATGTCACGAACGATCCGGACACCAGCAACGTACTTAGTGCCTTAGGGATAAACACTTTTTTTGATGGAAATGATGCATCTTCTATTGGCGTTTCACAATATATCGTTGACGATGTAACACGAATAGGTGCTGCGTCAACCGGTTCACCTGGAGACAACACAAATGCGTTGAGAATATTGGATTTGCAAAATCTAAAATTAACAAATAGTTCAACATTCAATGATTTTCTACATGGTTCTGTTGCACAATTAGGTATTGAAACGGCAGAAAGAGCTAGTGAGAAAAACAGCTTCGAAGCATTACTTACGAACCTGGATAATAGAAGGCAGGAAATATCGGGTGTTTCTATTGAAGAAGAGATGATAAATACTATCAGATTTCAGCAGGCGTTCCAGGCTTCTGCTAAATATCTTTCTACTATCAAAGAAATAAGCAATATGCTTATGCAACTATAATCAAAAGGAATAATTACTAAAATGAGTACAAGAGTAAACCTTGAAACTTTTATTAGCACAACACTTGCAAATGTTCAGAAGAGCACATCTAACATGAGCAAGCTGCAGGAACAGATTTCAACCGGGAAGAAGGTGAACAGAGCTTCCGATGATCCTGCAGCAGCCAGAAAAATATTAAGTTTGAGATCAGAAGATCTCAGGCTAGATCAATATGCATCAAACATTCAGACGGCAACTCAATCTTTGGATTTTAATGCATCTGCTCTTCAAAACACATCTGATATCTTGCAAAGAATAACAGAATTAACAATGCAAGGTGTCAGTGACTCAACAGATCAGAACGCTAGAACAATAATTGCAAATGAAATAGACACGCTATTGGAAAATATAGTACAAAGTGGAAATGCAAAACGGTTAGGCCGTTACACCTTTGCGGGCACTGAAACAACAACTGTACCCTTTGATGAATCACGCAACTCTCAAGGAAGAATTTCATCAGTAGCCTATAAAGGAAACCGTGAAACTATTGAATATAATGTTGGACCAGGCACTAATAGTGTTGTTAATCTGACAGGGCAAGAAGTGTTTATGGACTCAGACTTATTTGGCACTATTATAAAAATACGAGATAATTTACTAGGCGGAACTCCTACGGCGGCCAGAGACGAGCTGGGCAATCTGGACACTGCAGCGCAGACAATTCTAAACTCTGTAGCCAAAGCAGGTGGTATTTCCAGTACTCTGCAATTAACTGGTAACAGGATCGCAGATACAAAACTCTCACTTCAGGAAGTATTAGCATCGGCAGAGAGTGCTGATATAGCAGAACTAGTCTTAAAACTTACAGAACAGCAGAGTATCTTTGAGGCATCATTATCGTCTGGTTCATATATCTTCAAGACGTCTATACTGAACTATATCTAATAATAAATAGCTAAATTTCGCATTAGGCAGAAAGAGAATTCGTTTACTTTTGTTCCGTCCTTAAAATTAAAGGCGGATAATTATAATTTGAATATTTTTTATAAAGGCGTAGATTTCAAAAATAATACATATCTGTACTTCAGCCCTTTGAAATCTATTAAAGAGAAAAATGTTATTAAAAACTCGTCTATTCGGTGAAGTAAGTGTTAAAGATGAAGAGGTAATTCATTTTACAAAACCGATTCTGGGATTTGATGATTGCAGACAATATCTTCTCATCGAGAATGAAGCAATTTTCCCTACATTCTGGCTACAATCTGTTAATGACCCAAATCTGGCATTTCCCGTTGTATCCCCGTTCTCAGTAGATGAGAACTACTCTATTAATCTACAAACGCTTGATCTTGATGATATCGATTTGAAAAGTCTTGATGATGCCCTTGTCCTTACACTTATGGTGGTTCCTCAAACACTATCATCAATCAGGACAAATTTGAGAGCCCCTATTATCTATAATCCGGAAAAGAAGGTAGCAAAACAGCTCATCCTGTATGACGAAAAATACCCAATACACTTTTACGTAATTGATGATGCAAATAATTAAGTATTAATTAGCAAGTGTTCAATAACATCTAACCAGGAAGGTGAGAAATGCTGATACTAACAAGGAAGTTAGGCGAAAGCATCATAATTGATGACAATGTTCAGATCTCTGTTATAGAGATCAATAAGAATAACATTAAGATTGGTGTTAATGCGCCAAGAGATTTACCTATATACAGAGAAGAGGTTTACTTAAAAATCAAAGAGGAAAATGCACAGGCATCTTCATCCGGTATAATTGATTTTGTCGATTTCGCTAGTTCAACACTTGAAGTTTAAGAATACCCCTTCTTTTAACTCATTTTCAAATACTGTCACACCATATTGGTTCTGTAAGTATTCATATGGATTATAATATTTTAATGTTTAGATAATCCTTCCTCATATTCAGAGTTCTTTCCTCTTTTACGTTCTCCTCTAGGTATTTATTTCCTGTAAATAATGCATAAAATTTATACACAACAGTATTTAACCAATAATTATTAACTTAAAATAGAATATAAATAAATACCAATAGTCATAAGCACTAGCATACATTCACCTTACAGGTGCTTTCCTTAAGCAGGATATTCATATCCCTATTGATTTATTTACGGCATGCTTTTAGCAGTAGTATAAATAAGATTTTAATTCTTTTTAAAACTCTGTCACAAGAACAAGTTAATTGAATCACAAAAAGGCATACAGGTAATTTACTATTTCCTGAGTATTTTGGCTTCTCAAAGGATATAGAGATGAAGAAAGTAAATATCCCAAAGATTACCGGAATAGTTTGTACTTCAATACTAATTAATATGTTTAATTTATCATTTGCACTTGATCATGAACACATTGATCTATTTGAAAAACAGCTTTACTGGTCCGGGCCAGACTCTCATCTTGGCTACAAGCCGGTATTGGATGAATATCCAGATACTGAATACACTAATGAACGGCACGAAAACTCTTTATACAAAAAATGGTGCGAAGAGACATTTATAAATGGAATCAACATATATGAAGGATATAGGGATATTACCTTTAATATTAAATATACTCCGGAAGCAGATAGAACTGACAACTGGCAGACACCTCTTGAAACTGCCAGACTTGGACATGGTGACTGTGAAGATGCGGTCTTTCTTTTCTTCTCACACCTCCCCCCCACTCAGAAAAATGCTGAAATTGTGTGGGGGTGGGTAATTGACCGGCATGGAATTGCAAAGGCACACGTATGGTATCAACTGACTGACAGATATGGCAATGAACATATTGTAGAAGGGTTCTCGAATGATTGGAATGGAATCATCCCAATGAATATTATGAGAAAAACTGAAGCAAGAAAGCCAATCCTAAAAATTACACACTTAGAGGCAAGTAGATTGTTAACATTAATTTCGAGGTTTGACAGCTGGAATACTTACCAGATATTAGCAGACTTACACAGGTCTACAGATTTCGTCAAAGTAGAGACTAACAATGGAGAGTTTTCTCAAGAAACGCTTACTCTATACCATCTAGACACTCAACGAGCTGGAAGCAAGAATATGTCACAAGAGTATATAATGTCTTGGCATCAACCAGTTGATCACAGAATAGAAACTGCGATAACTAAGGAAATATCAAAAATCTATAGAAAACTTCATGAACTTTTTATCAGATACAAGGAACAAGGAGAATACAATAATATGAATCAACTGGTTACGTATGACAACACAAATTATTTTAGAGGAAGTCTAAATTGCAGAAGATAAAGGAGGCATCATGAACACCACAGAAAATATTTTTACAAATATTGATTTTTTAGAAACTGAGTCTGCAGTTTCACTAAATGAGACCGGTACTCGCTTAGCGAAAGCAGGGGAAATGCTAGAAGCCGAAAATAACTTCTTAAAAGCAATTGAACTCAACCCTGATTACCCTCAGAGCTACCACAACCTGGGAATAATGCAAGCGGCTCAGCAAAGAACACAAGAGGCAATTGCAAATCTTGAAAAGCTCATAGAACTGAAACCGGGAATCGCAGAACATTATTGCAATTTAGGAATTGTATATTATCTCGAAGGAACCTTTCATGAATCTGAACTGTCTTTCTCGAAAGCATTGGAAATTGATAGCAATCATCCGGATTCACAATTCAATCTGGGAAAACTACTTTTCAACCTGGATAGAATTGATGAAGCGATTCCATTTATAGAAAGTTTTCTTGATATGAAAGTATCAAACACTGAAGCAATGTTTATTCTGGGAATGTGTTTTCAAAAGAAGAACGATAAGGAGAATGCTCAGATATACTTTGAAAGAACGTTAGATAAAGATCCAGATCATCTAGAAGCAAGAAATATGCTAAGGGAATTGAACGGTTCTGACACTTAATTTGTAATGAGGTAAAAAAATGACTAATATTTCAGTAATAGGAACAGGTTATTGGGGGAAAAATTTAGTTCGCAATTTTAATGAATTAGGCGTTCTGCACACTATATGTGACAGCAACCCTTCTACTCTAAGCTCATTTCAGAAGCAATATCCGAAAGTGGAGGTTCAATGCTCATTCCAGAAGGTACTGCAGAATCCTGATATAGATGCAGTAGTTATTGCGACGCCAGCAGAGACACATTTCAAAATGGCAAAGATGGCGTTATTAGCCAACAAGCATGTCTTTGTAGAGAAACCTCTGGCTTTATTTGTTAACGAAGCAGAGGAACTCCACCAATTAGCCCTAACTCAAGGCCTGAAGTTAATGATAGGACACATACTTCTTTATCACCCTGCAATAATAAAACTGAAAGAAATAGTAAATTCTGGCGAACTTGGAAAGATCAACTACATCTATTCTAATCGACTGAATCTTGGAAAAATACGCAGTGAGGAAAATATATTATGGAGCTTCGCACCTCACGATATATCAGCTATGCTCTTTTTATTAGATGAGATGCCTTCCCAGGTTATAGCTCAGGGAGGCAATTATCTGAATCAAGATATTACAGACGTCACAATGACAATGCTCTCATTTAAGAGCGGCGTCAAGGGGCATATATTTGTAAGCTGGCTTCATCCGGACAAAGAGCAGAAGCTAATAATTGTTGGTGACAAAAAGATGGCTCTGTTTGATGACACGTTAACCGAGGGCAAATTACAGATCCATGACAAAGGGGTTGACTGGATTAACCGCCAACCTGTCCCACGAAAAAATGGAATAACTCTAGTACCACTTGATAATAGCGAACCACTGAAAGCGGAATGTGAACATTTCCTAAGTTGTATTGCAACAGATACAACACCAAAGACCGATGGTGACAACGGTGTAAAGGTCCTAACGGTTTTGAATGCGTGTCAGGATTCTTTAAAACTTCATGGCACCGCAGTCGATCTTAATGGAAATAATCACTCGAAGCCTTTCTTTGTTCACGAAACGGCAATAGTGGATAAAACAAGCTTGATAGGTAATGGAACAAAAATATGGCAATTCAGCCATGTAATGCCAAGTGCGAAAGTTGGAAATAACTGTAACATAGGCCAGAATGTCGTGATCTCTCCCAATGTAATAATTGGCAACAATGTAAAGATACAAAACAATGTTTCTGTGTATTCTGGAGTGACGCTTGAGGATGATGTATTCTGCGGCCCTTCTATGGTCTTTACCAATGTCATAAACCCCCGTAGTCATATTTCCAGAAAGCACGAGTTTCAAAATACACTTGTCAGGAAAGGCGCTACCATTGGTGCTAATTCTACAATCGTTTGCGGAAACACCATTGGTACGTATGCTTTTATTGGCGCAGGAGCTGTAGTCACTAAAAATGTGCCAAATCACGCTTTGGTCCTTGGAAATCCAGCAAAGATTTCTGGCTGGGTCTGCGAATGCAGTAATCAACTATATTTCCATAATGATGTTGCAACATGTAGCAGTTGTGGCAAACAATATAAAATGCATGAAGAAGGTATCAAATGCATTGAGTGTAATTGTAATAGTAAGTCTGAAATACATAACGTCAGCAAAACTCATATTGACATCGATAAACGATCTCATAATACCTATGGTAAGGAGTTAACGCTCCCACAAGAAGCTGACTATTGCACAACACACTAACTGACAACCATTAACAATCGGAGGATATTGAAAATGAGCAATAAACTTAATGAAGGTGAAACATTATTTGCTGATGGCAAGATAGATGAGGCAGAAGCGTGCTTTTTATCTCTTGTAGAAAGTGGCTATTACTGTAAGGAAGCTTACAACAACCTTGGCGTAATTGCTTTTCAAAAGAATGATAAGGAGAAGGCCATTGATTATTTTACCAAAGCACTGGAGATAGATCCTCTTTACAAGGATACGATTATAAATTACACTAACTTACTTAAGGAGATAGATCAGCTACCAATAGCAATTCCATTACTGGAGAAGATTGCAGAACAAAACCAGGACGATAAGGAAGTCATACAACTTCTTGATGAAATCAGAGACCTTCTTCCTTCCAATGTCTAATGAATAATAAACTTAATGAGGCAGAAGCATTATTTGCTGAAGGTAAGATTGAGGAGGCAGAAAAATATTTTTTGTTTGAAGCAGAGAATGGCACCTGCAAGAAGGAAGCATACAACAATCTTGGCGTTATTGCCTTTCAAAAAGATGACAGAGAAAAGGCCATAGATTATTTTACCAGATCACTGGAAATTGACTCACTCTATAAAGATGCAGTCTTAAATTATACGAGTTTGCTCAGAGAGCTGAATCAAATACACATCGCAGTTCCCCTGTTAGAGAAAATTGCAGAAACCAAGCCACATGATGAAGATATTAATCATCTTCTTGAAGAAATTCAATCTACCCATAAATCCAGACAAAAGCTTGCAATACTATGCCTCCCGAGATATGAAACATTTCTCGAAGATATTACTAATCACCTTAAATCAAGGTATGAGGTGCGGACATGCTACACATACAATGATCAGGAAATGGTGTCTTCCGTTGAATGGGCCGATATTGTATGGCTTGAATTCGCAAATGATATCTCTGCTTATATTACAAACAAAATACCGGCAATTAAGAACAAGACTGTTGTCTGCAGGATACACAGCTATGAAGTCCTGAATGGTAATCTGCCAAGCATTGATTTCACAAAAATAAATATGCTCGTTTTCGTAGATGATCACGTAAGAGAAATTGCATTTGAAACATATCCAATTATTAAAAAAGAGAATAGAACTGTAGTAATTCAAAATGGCGTTAATCTATCACAGTTTTCATACAAAGAGAGGGCACCTGGTTTTAATATCGCTGTTGTAGGAGAGATAAGCCATAAAAAAAACCCTTCAATGTGGATTGAAATCCTGAGCAGACTCGTTAAAATTGATCCTCAGTATAAACTAAATATTGCAGGAAGCATTCAGGAACTACGCTTTAAATATTATTTAGAAAATATCATACACAAGCTGGGCCTTGAAAGAAATATTACATTCCATGGCAGAGTAGTAGATATACCCGAGTGGTACGAAAGAGAAGGAATCAATTATCTTTTAACCACCAGTGTTTTTGAATCCTTCGGTTACTCAATCGCTGAAGCCATGGCGATGGGATATAAATCTTTGATTCACAACTTCCCCAACGCATATGACAACTGGCCACCTAATTGTGTATTTAGTACTACCGATGAACTAGTAACAATAATACAGAACAATGACGACTATGACTCCAAAGGTTATTATGAATTTGTAAAGGAGAGATACTCATTAAGCCAGCAGCTGCACTCAATTGACGTAATGCTAACAGATCTGACCAGGGAATGTTCATACTCGTAATCAAAAAGTGATACTGAAAGCTACAAAAGATGCTGTGATAATCGGTCTTACGGCAAGAGACCTCTTCGTTCAGAAAATATTTATAGATATTGGTTAAGAGAAATTGGCAATCTTCTTGTAGAAAAGAATGTAAACATAAGCTGGGGTTGTAATGTAAGAGTGGACACTATAGATGAATCCCTTTTACACCTAATGAAGAAATCTGGCTGCAAAGACATATGGATTGGCGTAGAAAGTGGTTCTCCAAGAGTATCAAAGATTATCAAGAAAGATATTGATCTGAATAAGGCAAACGATGTGTTCAGATGGGCTAAGGAAGCTGGACTGAAACGACGTGGTTATTTTATGGTAGAAATACCTGGAGAGACCGTAGAAAATATAATAGAAACGGAAAGATTCGTTGAGGAAGTGGAACCAGACACACTCTCATTCTCTATATTTACACCTTACCCAGGCTGTGACGCATACAAACAATGGAAAGAAGAGGGTGTTGAAGTAGACAAAATAGACTGGTCGAATGTAGATCTGTTCGAAACTGTTGTAGCAGGCACTGATTCCATGAGCGCAGAAGAGATAAAACATCAACATGAAAGACTGTGTGCTAAATTTAAGGGCCTCTGGAAAAAGTAAGAAAAATTAGACGATTAACAAGCTTCTATACCATGCTCAATCAATAAACTATATCAAAATCACATCCTTTATTTTTCTCTACTCTAACTAAATCAGCAATATAACAATGCAACGAGCAGTAGCACTTCCAAAGTCCTCAAACCAATGAGATTTCAATTATACTAACTTTGTTTCCTTCAAAAGTGTTTAAAATCTATACAGAAAAAGCCATTTTTTAGATGATAAAGCCCCATTCAAACCTTCCTTTAAACAACCACACCTAAGACCAAGGCATGTCAAGACTTACTGATCATGTTTTTTAGAAGTAAAAGTTCCATGTAAGTACTGCTTTAGGCATGAATTTAGCTTCAATAAAAGTAACCAACATAATAATATTGAAATTACATTTATTTAATAATTAAATAAACATAATGAAGAAGACTATTATACATGTAGTTGGGGCAAGGCCAAATTTTATGAAAATTGCGCCTATCTTCGTATCTTTTGA
>JABGRF010000399.1 GCA_018648405.1 Candidatus Scalindua sp. | reverse complement strand
CTTGTAGATGTTGGGGAACCGGATAGTACACGGCACAACCTATATTGTTCTCTTTCAAGTGCTCCATAAGCCTGTCCCGCTCTTTAACTCTGATTACATATTGATGGAAGGCGTGCTTGTTGAAGCTCATTGTCTTTGGAGTTACTAAATCAAGCCCTTTCATCTTTTCAGTATAATACGAAGCTTTTTGTCTTCGTTTATCACACCAATCGTCCAAGTGTCCGAGCTTTTTGATTAGGATGGATGCCTGTATTGTATCTAATCTTCCATTAATACCCAAGGCTGCATGATAATTCTTCGGCCTGCCGCCATGGATCCTCAGCATCTGAATCAATTCTTCAAGTTCTTCGCTGTTGCATGTCACCATTCCACCGTCACCCATGCCGCCAAGATTCTTACTTGGAAAGAAAGAAAAACATCCTAAGTCACCCATTGAGCCTGCTTTTTTGCCTTTATACTCAGCGCCAACAGCTTGAGCAGAATCCTCTATGACTCTTAAATCATGTTTCTTTGCTATTTCCAGAATTGGGTCCATGTCGGCACATTGTCCGTACAGATGAACAGGGATAATAGCTTTTGTTTTTTTGCTTATATTCTTTTCTATTGAATCCGGTCTAATGTTGTATGTTTCAGGGTCAATATCCGCAAAAACCGGTTTGGCGCCGACATTACAAATAGACTCTGCTGTCGCAAAAAACGTAAAAGGTGTTGTAATGACTTCATCACCGTCACCAATTCCTAATGATTTGAGCGCAAGGATCAACGCATCGGTTCCGGAAGAAACGCCTATGGCATGTTTCGTATCACAATATGAGGCAAAAAGGCCCTCAAACTCTTTAACCTGAGGGCCTAATATAAATGCCTGACTTTCAAGGACATCCTGTATTGCGGAATTGATTTCTTCCTTTATACCGTGAAATTGGCGTTTTAAGTCAATTAAAGGAACACTTGTTATTTTTTTCTCACTAACAGTAGAACTCATCTTATCCCTTTATATAACACGTACTTAAATTGATCACAGCCCTTGCAAAACTACCTGTTGTTGTATTTAACAGAAGAGCGCTTGTAGGGCAGAGAGATATATTCTGTAAGTCTTAACAGAGTGAAACTTCTATTTTTTCTTTCTTCTTGCACGTCTTTTTAAGATATATTTTTTTCTATTAAGCCTGTGTTTTTTCTTTCCTTCAAAACCATTTGCCATAAAAATCTTCCCCGAAATCCAATAAATTAAATAAAAAAATACGTGTTTGTATGTATTCTACTACTATGATACTATCTCAACTAATGGGACTTGACAGGCTAAATCCTTCGACACCGCTCCTGTATAATCCTTTTAAGTCGTTAGCATTATACTATTTGTAAATTGTTTTACAAGTGAATCTTTTCTGAAAAAGCCATAATCCTCCCTTAACAGAAACTTACATAACTTTTGTCAAATTTCAGCGAAATATGGCACATCGTCCTCTTGTCGGCGTCGTAATATCTTTTGCAATCGGCATATCTACTAATCATCTAATAAACATTCCATTTATTCCTGCCTTTTCTACTGCGGTTTTATTCGTTATTGTGTATACCGCCTTGTTCATATTTTACTTTTACCCGAAAGACTTTTGTTCTACCAAGGTTTTAAAACGAACAAAATGGAGCATTTTAGCCCTTCTTATTCTCATCTTCTTGACGGGTATTGCATATCATCATCTCAGGTTTTTCTCTCATGCAGATAATAATATATCGAATCTCATTGGTACTGAAAGAATCCCCATACGCCTGCGAGGTGTTGTTATTTCACCGCCTGTTAACAAATTTGTCCAAACCCCTCTGTTGTCTTCAATAAAATATCGTAAGGAAATGTCTACTTTTCTGCTAAGAACAGAGGCGATAGAAGGCACTTCTGATGAAAATGCAGTGGGAGGTGCAATGCTGCGAGAATGGAGAAATATTTCAGGAACGGTTAAAGTAAATATTTACCCAACTCAACGAGAAGAGCGTGCACCTGTAGACAAGAGGCGTTATCTTTCAGAAAAGTTAAAATATGGTGACGAGATAGAGTTTACTGGCAATATATCAATACCTTCAACATCTCGAAATTCCGGTCAGTTCGATTATCAAAATTATCTTAAAAAGCAAACCCCACGTGTTGAAGCCATCGCAAGTGTTGTCAGTTTGAATAATATAAAGATCATATCAGAAGGTCATGGCAATCTTTTCTACACATTTGTCTACGGCCTGAAGAGAAAATTAAATACGGTTATCGAGAAAAATGTAAAGAAAGAGAGCGTTCCTCTTGTCAGTAGTATCCTACTCGGAGATCGTGAAAAAGTGCCCGAAAACCTGATGGACGGTTTTTTGAAGACGGGGACAATACATTTCCTGGCAATCAGCGGTTTACATGTCGGTATTCTGGTTCTCTCTCTACACTATTTATTACGGCTGTTCAGGCTTAATACAAGATACCTGGCAATGGTTATCATACTGATTGTGTTCTTTTATGCTGCCATTACAGGAATGAAACCTCCAATTCTCCGGGCAGGCATTATGGTGACTATGTATTATGGTGCGTTTATAATCAGCAGGCGTTGGGACCTTCAGAACAGCATTGCGGCAGCAGTATTCATTATTCTTCTGATAAACCCCTCTGATCTGTTCAACGTTGGCTTTCAACTCTCAGTGCTTGCTGTGCTCGGGATAATATACACTTCAAGCAGGCTAGAAAACTTTTTCTGGAAATCAACCCTTCTGGTAGAGAAGCTACAGGCTAAAGAGGAGAGGAGTGAAATATGGCTTCTATTAACAATATATTGCAGAAAAACATTTTGTGTGTCCCTGGGAGCCTGGATCGCTGTGATGCCGCTCATAGCATACTATTTTCACATTGTAACCCCTCTCACCGTTTTCTTGAATATTATAATATTTCCACTGGTATGGATTATATTGGTTGCTGGTTTTATCGTTTTAATAACAGGACTGGTACTTCCTATACTGGCTACACCATTTGCATGGCTGGTTTCATATTCCGGAGTAACGCTGGAGAATCTGATCCTCCTTTTCTCAAGGAATTTCCAGACCTTCTTTTATGCATCAACACCTTTATGGATATGGATTGTAATTTACTATCTGATAGCCATAATTTTCATACTAAGGGAGAGGATCAATATCAAGTTCGCGCATATGATAATTGTAACTCTGGCGATTTTAAATATTTTTGTACTTTCCGGTTTGCCTGGCCGAAATCAGGATTGTCTTAAACTGACATGTTTCGATGTAAGGCATGGAGCCTCATTTTTTATACAATTTCCTAATGGCAAAAACATGCTTTTTGATTCAGGCACAAAGGGTAATTATGATGTTGGCAAATTTGTTGTTTCTCCTTTTCTTTGGCGGCAGGGGATCAAAAAGATAGATACCGTTGTTATATCACATGAGCACGATGATCATTGTAATGGTATACCCTCCATTATCAACAGGTTCAGTGTTGGCAATATTTTTGTGAGTAAATTCCTTTTGCAGTCCAGAAATAGAGTTGAGTTGTTAAGTACGTTTGCAGAAAAGAGAATAAAGACAGGCTTATTGGCAAAAGGGCAGGAAATTAAAGGTTATGAACCGGCAAAGATCAGGGTACTCAATCCTCCTGATAAAGACGTTTTAAGAAATAAAGGTATTTTGGTAGATAACATATCTATAAATGATTCATCTAATGTACTGCTTATTGAATACTTGGGCTACAGGATACTGTTGTGTGCTGATATAGGTGAAAGGGGAATTGAAATGCTTTTGTCAGGGGATGGCAACTCTGATGTCGACATAT
>JABGRF010000395.1 GCA_018648405.1 Candidatus Scalindua sp. | reverse complement strand
ATATAATTTTGGAGATCCCGAACCGGTCGGTTCACATGAAGATGGTAAGAGTCCCTATGGATGTTATGACATGGCTGGCAGCGTTGCAGAGTGGTGTGCTGATTGGTACAAAATGAATTATTATGAAAAGAGTCCCAAGGGGAATCCTAAAGGACCTGAAAAAGGTGAAAAGAAAGTTATTAGAGGTGGTTCACGATTTATCCCTGATGGCCTTTCACTGCGATCTACGGCACGAAAGGCAGTGCTGCCTAATATTGGGAATATAAGTGTGGGATTCCGTTGTGCAAAATAGATTCATGGATCGGTGCAGGATTGCAGATCAAGAACCGCTTAATCTGATACTCCGCAAAAATACTGTTTTTTGAAAAAGATCTGTAAGTTATACAAAAATAACAATAGTCTAACTGTATATGTGGTAATATGATAAGGTGTTTAGTGGAGGTTTTTTGCTTTTTGGAAATAATTTCATGGATATGAAAACAATTTGTTGCTAACATCATATCAGCCAATTTAGGATATGGCTTTATATATTGCCCAAAAAGCAGGTTTGTAATGCCTGATTAATCAGAAGCATGGTTATATACGTAGGATAGGGGGTAGTATGACTGTCTTAGAAAAAGACTCAGACAATAGAAATAACGCAAGGCTAGATCTTTCATTAGAGATATCGCTTCCTGAGCAAAATGGTAAGACGATAAATATTAGTGCGAGTGGTGTTTATTTCGAAGTAATAACAAATGACATAGATGAATTTGCCATAGGTACGACACTTCCAATCAAAATAGCCGCAGCTACTACCACACCTGGCTTTGAAGAGAAAAATATCAGACTTAGCGGTAATGGATGCATTGTCAGGAGTGACATAAAAGAGGTTACAAGCCGCGGTAGCAGATTATGCATAGCCTTGAAATTCAGGGATGCACTCAGTATTGTACCAAATGATATTTAGGAGAATTCTTCCTTGAATTTTGCTGTTAAGTTTGTATAATTTTCAAAATCAATAGTATTTGAGAAATTAATTAAGGAGATGTTCCCATGGGCGATTTATTTAAAAAATTAGATGAGATAATGACGAGCGACTTAGTACGAAAGGTTGGAGGGCTCGTATGTTTGGTTGCAGTTTTCATAATAGGGGTAGGTTTCCTTATCGGCGCAAAGAGTATGCTGTCTAACATGAAGGGGCCAGAAGTTGTTGCCGAAGCTACTGACGAAGAAGCAGCAGAGCTTGACGAGGAAGCATCTGAGGAAGTAGATGAAGGTTACGAAGATGAAGATGACTATGATGAGTAACTCTGACTATTAAGAAGATTTTTAGTGTAGTGAGACGGTAAATATATATATTAGGGAAGCTCTCATCCGTTACCACTATTTATTGTTACTCTTTTTGTACCCTTCGTGACACGTATCGCAGGATTCTATCATTTTGCCAAACTGTGCGTCGGCAATTTCTGCATCACGTTTTTTACAAGACAGAATTAATCGGTTTGACGCATTATAAAACCTATCACTCAATATAAGAAACTCTCCAGACACGCCAGGATGGTTTTTTATATATAAATTCACGCAGCTGACACCAATACCCTGCTTCAGTTCATTTGCCCACATCTCTATCTCTATCCAATCTCTGGATTCTAGAGCATTTGCCAGTCTTCTGGTATCCCTTGAGGTCTTTTTCATTGCCAGTTTTAAGGTTTCTTCATCTGACATGTACGCTTTTATCTCCTCATTATCCACTGCCACTTCTACTGCCTTTTTGCAGGAAATTAGTCCTGTTAGTGCGATCGACATAAATAGAACCAATAGCGTTTTCATGTCTCTGTAATTGATTATCTCAAAGCCTAAAACTTGTCACATTAGTTTTGTAATATTAACGGCAGCTCTTCTTTCTCTTTATATATATCATGGCAATCATCGCAGGTTTTCAGCAACAGATTGAATCCGGGATCGATCGCCTCAACATCATGTTCTTTGCACGATGCAGTCAGCTTTCTGACCGCATCGTAAAATTGACTGCCCCGTATAACAAACTCACTCGAAATACCACGGTGCTCTGCCATATATAATTCTACACAGCTGTAACCGATACCTTCCTTAAGCTCTTTTGTCCACATCTCTATTTCAACCCAGTCTCTGCCTTCTATAGCGCCTGATAACCTCCTCAAATCTCTGGATGCGCTTTTCATTGCTTTTTCCAAAGTATCATCTCTTGTATGGGAGGTGGATGCTTTTTCGACGTTAACCTCTTCAGCCTTCTTACAGGAAGTAAGACCAGGAAATGTTACGCATATGATAATTAGTAGTATTAACTTTTTCATTTTTTGGAGTTTGAATAGTGTCTACACCTCAAGTACCTTTGGAGATTTTGTCAGGTTTGTACATCCGTCATCCGTAATAAGTATCATATCCTCAAGTCTCACTCCTCCAACACCCGGATAGTAGAGCCCCGGTTCGACGGTCACTATATGTCCTGTCTTTAACGTACACTTTGACTTGGATATTCGTGGTGGTTCGTGAACGTCCAGTCCAACACCATGACCTGTTCCATGAAAGAACCCCTGCATCTTTCCTTTCACCTTGCCGGTCTTGAATCCCAGAGACGTTAAATGCTTCATAACCTTCCTGTGTATGACATCTCCTCTGGTGTCGTTCCCGGCAGACTTGAAAACCAGATCTTGTGCAGATGCCACAGCCTTGTACATTTTTTTTAATGACCTCGATGCCTTACCCTTAACAACAGTCCTGCTTATGTCTGCATAATATCCTGTTTCTTCATCTTTAGGGAAAACGTCAAAAATGATAGATTCATTTGCCTTTATCGGACCGCTTCCTGTATTGTGTGGTACGCAGGAATGTTCACCGCAGGATACTATGGTATGCTTTGCCGTACACCCTCTCTTCATCAACTCTACATTTATCATTTGCCTGATTGATTCAGATGTAATCTGAATATTACGCGCTGAGAACAGAAAGCCATCTCTGACCTTCGATTTTCTTATGCAGTCAACTGCCTTTTCAAGAGCATATTCAGTATTACGCAGGGTTTTAACAATATGCTCTATCTCCTCTTCGTTCTTTATCTCTCTGGAATCAAAGAGCGGTTCTCTCTTAACTTCTAATCTAAAGCCGTTCTTCCTCAAAAAATCAGCATATTCAACACTGAAATTTGCAGGAACCTGGAGCTTTGTTATATTCATTTCTCTAAGAGCTGCGGCAACTATCTCGATTAAACAGAAGGAATTGCCCCCGCTCTTCCTGATAACTCTTTCGTATTTAGATATGGAAAGTACCTTATCTGCTTTCGATTCTGATTTTGCGCGGTCCAGTTCAAGATCACTAGTGATCATAATCTTTTCATTACCCTTCCGGATAAATACAAAAGGATCCGGTGCCGGAAAACCGGTAGCATAATACATATTAGAATCACGTTCGCTGTCTGCAATAATCAGTAGTGTTTTGTCACTTTTCATAAGAAATATAAGTTATTAATTTATTATAACTACCTTGTTTGGTAGCTTTTATATCGCTGTCACTTTATAACACAATGAGTTGTAATTTCAATTTAATTCTGTTGAATACAGTAGCGAACAACATGTTACAATGAATTTGACTGCAAATAAAATAGATGGTCTGTAAAGTATTTATATATTTACATATTCAGAGCGTGTTGTTAGCATGCCCTTTCCAGTTATACCTTGAACGGATAGAGATAGTATATGAATAGTGGTTGGTAAGTAATAGGTGAGCGGAGTATAAGGGTAGTCTGTTGCCGAATTAGAAAAAGGAAATAGTATGGATGTACTTATTGTAGATGATGAACCTGA
>JABGRF010000394.1 GCA_018648405.1 Candidatus Scalindua sp. | reverse complement strand
TGCATTATTTTTTCTGTTTTGAAAATGCCTTGCCCAGCCTTTTTGATTTTTTCGTCGCAGCTTCAACGGCATTTATCAGGGTATTCGAGAGACCGCCTTTTTCCAATGCGTGAAGACCTTCTATAGTTGTTCCTCCCGGAGAGGTAACAGAGTCTTTAAGTTCGCCTATATGCGCATCCGATTCCAATACCATCTTTGCCGCGCCAAAGGCGGTTTGTGCCGCGAGTTCCGTGGATACGTCTCTTGGTAATCCCATCTTAACACCACCATCCGCCAGCGCTTCAATAACCGTATAGATGAACGCCGGGCCGCTGCCGCTCAATCCCGTAACGGCATCTAGGTATTTCTCCTCAAGCAGATAGGATCTGCCTACTGCATTAAGTATCTGCCCGACAAGTTCTCCGTCATCCTGCGTGGCATTTTCCCCCAGGGCATACCCTGCAGCAGTTTCACCCACAAGGCATGGTGTGTTGGGCATAACTCTGATTGCACGACACCCCTCGTTTAAAGAGGATTCCATGAAGTTCAACGGGATACCTGCCGCGATTGAGACAACCAGGTGTTTAGATGTAATATCGCGTTTCAGTTCTTCAAGAATAGCGCCCATTATGTTTGGCTTGACGGCAAGTATTATGATATCAGAGTTGGCTGTTACCTCTTTATTATCCTGTGTTGTTTTTATCCCGGTTTCATCTTCAAGGGATTGACAACGTTTTTTGTCAACATCGCTGACGATAATGTTATCTACAGTACTCAGCTTCGCCTTGAGGATCCCTTTCATCAGGGCCTCGCCCATCTTCCCGCCACCGATAAATCCTATTTTTTCTTTAAGCATTTTTGTCTCACCAAAAAATGGTAAAAAGAGGTATCCTTTCCTACGCTCGCCTGAGAGTATAAGAAAAGGTTATATGAACGCTTTTGGTTATGGTAAAATATGAAATTAACCTTAGTATGTCTGAGATTTTACTTTGGCACATGATAGGTGTCAATTACTTATTTTAAAGATTAAATGGCTAAATCAAAAACCGGGTTAGGACGTAAATTTACGGTTGCAGCTATCCAGTTCTGTCCAAATGAGGACAAAGCAGGAAACTTAAAACAGGCTGGCAAATTTATCGACATTGCCGTTAAAGAAGGTGCAGACGTTGCCGTCTTGCCGGAGATGTTTAACTGCTGTGGTCATACGAAGGTTATGGTAGAAAATGCGGAAAAGATACCGGGTGATACGATTAACGCGTTATCGGACAAAGCAAAAAAGCATGGAATTTATATAGTGTGCGGAAGCATATTTGAGAAGGTTGGAAAGACCAAGGTTTATAACACATCTGTAATCGTCGGGCGAAATGGCGAAATAGTAGCAAAGTACTCAAAGGTCCATCTTTTTGATGTTGATATACAAGACAAGATAAGATATAAAGAATCTGAGAATGTAGTGGCGGGTGAAAAGTTAGTTACCGCTGATATGGGGAACGTAAAGGTCGGTATGAGCATTTGCTATGACTTACGTTTTTGTGAGCTTTACAGGTCTCTGGCGCTAAAAGGGGCAAAGATTATTTTTATTCCCTCGGCATTTACGGCAACTACCGGAGAGTTTCATTGGGAACCTCTGGTTAAGGCTCGTGCCATTGAAAATCAGGCTTTTGTCGTTACTGCAAATCAGATAGGAACCAGTCCGAATAACATAACATGTTATGGGAACAGCATGATAGTTGATCCGTGGGGAAGGGTTCTTGCAAAAGCCAAAGAAAATGACAATGTGATTTTTGCGGAGATAGATTTAGATTTATTGGAAGAGGTAAGATCAGAGATACCTCTATTTGAACATAGACGCACTGATTTATATTAAGAGTTAGAGAAGAAATGGAGATTTACGTATGAAGTTAGTTTACGCTGATAATAACGCGACAACACGAGTTGATGATGAAGTCCTGGAAGAGATGCTGCCGTATTTTAAGGAGTTCTACGGTAACCCGTCAAGCATACATACTTTTGGAAGACAGGTTTCAAGCAAGATGGATTTGGCCAGAGAGAGAGTCGCAAGCATTCTGGGGGCAGATACCTCTGAAATCGTATTTACGAGTTGCGGAACAGAGAGTAATAATTATGCCATACATTGTTCATTGGAGGCGCATCCTGACAAAAAACACGTCATTACAACCAAGGTAGAACACCCGGCTGTTTTGAATGTATGCAAATATTTTGGGAAGAACGGTTACGATGTAACGGAGCTTAACGTCAATAAGGATGGAATGCTTGATCAGGATGAGCTGAGAGATTCCATAAGGGATGACACGGCTATTGTCTCTATCATGCATGCAAACAATGAGACAGGCGTGATATTTCCAATAGAAGAGATCGCTAAAATAGTCAAAGAAAAAGGAGTTCTTTTTCACTGTGACGCGGTCCAGGCAATTGGCAAGATCCCCGTAAATCTTAAAAACAGCAACATTGACCTTCTGTCAATGTCCGGGCATAAGCTTCATGCGCCAAAAGGTGTTGGCGTTCTGTTCATACGAAAAGGAGTTAGAATTGATCCTTTGATTATTGGTGGTCATCAGGAAGATAACAGAAGAAGTGGGACAGAAAACGTTCCTTATATCATCGGACTGGGCAAGGCCTGCGAAATAGCGGAAGGATTTGTAAAGCAAGAACAGACAGAAGTGAGGC
This sequence comes from Candidatus Scalindua sp., assembly GCA_018648405.1. GTDB lineage: Bacteria > Planctomycetota > Brocadiia > Brocadiales > Scalinduaceae > Scalindua. The sequence goes on along the minus strand of JABGRF010000394.1, from coordinate 1,185 downwards.
GTCTCAGGGATAGACTGGAAAAAGGTATTAAGGACCAGCTCACTCATGTGGCAATAAGCGGAGAGAACAGTGAGCGTCTGCCCAATACGAGTAATGTAAGCTTCGAATATGTTGAAGGGGAGGCGACCCTGCTTCTGCTTGATATGGCAGGTATTGCGACTTCTTCAGGTTCCGCGTGCACAACAGGCTCGGCAGAACCATCTCACGTCTTACAGGCGATGGGAATCCCACCTGTAACCAGCAGAGGCACAATCCGGTTTAGCCTGAGCAGGTACAGTACTGAAGATGATGTTGATTACATTCTGGAAAAGCTGGTACCGATAGTTAAAAGGCTGCAAAGCCTCTCACCTCTTTTTGATGACTCACAAACCTGAGAGATCGAACTCTGATCCAAAAAATTAGCCCCGTTACCGTACTCTGGTAACGAGGCTTAAATTTTCTTTGTGTTAATAACTTCTTCTGCAGTTAGAAAAACCTGCTTTTCTACTTACTCTTAATTATCACAAAACGTGTATGCATACCTCTTCTTATTAAAAACAGAATGTCTTTCCCTTCCGCAGTACGTTTCAATGCGTCGGTGAATTCTGTCAAATTGTTAATTTTTTCTCGATTAACTTCCTTTATTAAATCACCTTCTTTCACATCCGCCTGAGCAGCAGAACTGCCTGGCTCTACAGCAGTAACAACTACGCCGGTTTCACCTTCAAATTCAAAACTTTTCGCCAGCTCTTCAGTTAGGTCCTGTACTGATATGCCCAGGTTATTACCGATAGATGGTTTACCCAAAGCAAATAAATCTGACGGCTGTTCGCCTATTGTTACTGTTAAGATCGTTTCCTTCTCTTTTCTCAAGACAAGAACCTCAACCTTTTTGCCAACTTCAGTCTGTGCGACGAAGTTGCGCAGGCGATTAACATCACTTATTTCATTGTTATTATACCCAATCACAATATCGCCTCTTTCGAAGCCTGCTTCCTTGGCAGGGGAACCATCCTGTACATCACTTATCAATACGCCTTCGGTAACCTCTACACCGAATTGCTCTGCAAGTGATTCGTCCATATTCTGAATAGCGACGCCTAACCAGCCTCGAGTTACTTTACCTTTAGCAATCAGGTCTCTGAGTACGGCTTTTGCCATATTTACAGGAATGGCAAATCCTATTCCCTGGTAACCACCTGAACG
>JABGRF010000392.1 GCA_018648405.1 Candidatus Scalindua sp. | reverse complement strand
CGCAGGCTTAAGCCTGCGGCTACCACGGCATTTACGATCTTACTAAAACGTTGTATCATTCGTTTTGCACTTAAGTGGCAAAAAATTTAAGATGAAAAAGAGAGCCGTAATTACAGGTATTGGAGTTGTATCCCCGCTGGGTATAGGACATCAGGATTTCTGGAACAATCTCGTTTCAGGCAATTCAGCTATAGCGCCAATGGAGTGCCTTGATCTATCTAAATATGAATGTAAGAACGGAGCAGAAGTTAAGGGATTAAACACGGAAGAATTTCTAGGACGTAAAGGTTTAAGATATCTTAATAATGGAACTAAATTTCTTGGTTCCAGTGCAAAAATGGCAGTAGATGATGCAAGCCTTGAAATTGATGACGAATTGTCAAATCATACCGGGATTCTCATTGGCTCCTCGCTCGGAAATTTCTCACAGACTACAGATTATTTTCATGATATCATCAGGGAAGGCCCATCAGGAGTATCACCTATGAAGAGCTACGATGTTGCCCTGAATTCATCCATAAACTACGTATCAGTCTTTTTCAAGATGAAAAGCTTTGCCCGGACTATCTCTTCCGGCTTTACTTCAGGTACTGATGCTATCGGTAATGCTAGTAAACTAATACAGAATGGAAAAACAAAAGTAGTAATAGCTGGAGGAGTTGAGCAGATCTCACTAGACCTATACATGATCTTTTATCTGCAAAAAATGCTGGCAAGACCCAATAGCAACGGAAATGAGATCAGCATGCCTTTTGACAGAAGAAGAGATGGTTTCATTATGAGTGAAGGCAGTTATGTTTTCGTAATGGAAGAGCGTGATCACGCCATGAGCCGCGGGGCACGCATATATGGTGAAATCTCAGGCTATGGTAGTCTTTTTTCAGGCAACAGAAAAGGTGATATTGGAAAAAGAGTTGAGAAAGCCGGAAACACTATGAAGTCATGCTTTGAGGATGCAGGAATATCCCCGGACGATATAGACTTGATTAATGCAAACGGAAATTCAGGCATGTTGCCGGACATGATAGAATCAAGAGCTATCAAAGATTTATTTGGGAAGAAAAGCGAATCGATCCCTGTTCATGCCATTAAATCTACCTTAGGGGAAAGTTACGGTGCATCAGGAGCAGCACAGACAGCGTCCGCATTGCTTTCCATTAACAATGATTTAATCCCTCCGACTATAAATTGTGAAGAAAAAGATCCCGAGTGCAATCTGAATATTGTTAAAGAAAAACGCGAAGAAGATATAAACACAGTACTCATTAATTCCTTTGATTTGTCCGGAAACAACTCTTGTCTTGTTATTAAAAAACATGAGTAAATTATTTGAATCAACAAAAATCGGCAGTATAGAAATCAAGAACCGGCTGGCCATGTCAGCTATGGACCTTGGATTTACCACAGAGGGCTCTATAAACAAACGTTTTATAGACTTCTATGTGGAACGTGCTCGTGGGGGCGTGGGGCTAATTGTAGTAGGTGGATGCTATCCGGAAATGACAGGCAAAGTATGGAAGAGCATTATTGGTCTGGACAAAGACGAGTATATACCTGGTTTAAAAAAATTAACCGATACGATTCACAAATACGATACTAAGATAGCAGCACAAATACTCCATGGCGGCAGGAGTGCATCCTCATTTTTCTCAAAAACTCACCCTGTATCACCATCAAGCCTGTCGCACATCAACATTAAACAGAAGCCACATGCACTGACCATACCTGAAATAAAGAAGGTAATAGATGGCTATGTCGCTGCCACAGTTCGGGTAAAAAAGGGTGGATTTGATGCCGTAGAGATACACGGAGGAATGGGCTACCTTATCAACCAGTTTCTTTCAAGGGCAACTAACAAGAGGAAAGACAAATATGGCGGCAGTCTCAAGAACAGGATAAGATTTGCTAAAGAGATAGTTGTGGCAATAAAGAAAAAAGTCGGAAAGAGATATCCTGTAATCTTTCGCCTGTCAGGTGAAGATTTTGTAGAAGATGGTCTCAAGATAGATGAAAGTGTTGAAATTGCGAAAGAGCTGGAAAAGGCTGGTGTAGACGCGTTCAATGTTTCACCCGGCTGGCATGAGAGCCGCACTCCCATTATGCTTATGTCCATTCCGAGAATGTCTTACATATTTCTGTCTGAAAAAATTAAAGATAATGTAAATGTACCCGTAATCGGATCTGTTAGAATAAATGACCTGGCTCTGGCTGAAGATGTAATAGACAATAACCAGTCAGATATCGTTTCAATAGGCAGGCCATTAATAGCTGATCCGGAACTACCAAAGAAGTATAAGAGGAAACAATTCGAGGATATCAGAAGATGTATCGCCTGTAATCAAGGATGTTTTGATTCCCTGCTTGGCTTCAAATCTATCAGTTGTTTGTACAACGTCAGGGCCGGTAGAGAGAGCGAATTAAAGATCAAGAAGGCGAAGAAAAAGAAAAAGGTAATGATTATTGGCGGAGGACCTGGAGGTATGGAGGCAGCGAGGGTTGCCGCACTGAGAGGACATGACGTACATTTATTTGAAAAAATGGATGTACTTGGCGGTCAATTAAGATATGCTTATATTCCTCCTGGAAGAGAAGAGATAGTCAATGTAATCAGTTTCCTGGAAAACCAGATAAAAAAATTAAATGTAAATATAGAGCTTTCCAAAAAAGTAGATACTGTAACTATAAACAAGTTGAAACCGGACGTAGTAATCGCGGCGACAGGAGGAGTCCCGCTTATTCCTAAGATCACAGGTATTAAAGAAAAGAACGTTGTTGTGGCTGAAGACGTCTTTGATAATAGGGTAAAGGTGGGCAAAGACGTCGTAATAATAGGCGGGGGCACTATCGGCTGTGAGATTGCACTTCATACAGCAAAGATGGGTGCAATGGATCCGGAAGTTGCCTGCTTTCTTTTAAAGAATAAAGTTATTGATGGAGATAAAGCGGTAGAGCTCACGTCAAAGGGAAAACGAAATATCACGATCCTTGAGATGAAAAATAAAATTGGAGGACGTTTCGGTATCTCAACCAGATGGGTTATCATGAAACAGATAGTTGATGCCGGTATCAACAGTATAACAGGGATAAAAGTTAAAAATATGTCGACTAAATCAATAAAGGAAAAAGATAAAGTCTGCATAACGTACGAAGATGATAAAAAGGATATTAAAATCTTTGCGGATACTGTTATCATTGCCGCAGGATACAAATCCAATCAAGACCCTACCAGGAAATTGAACGGCAAGATTGATGAATTATATAGAATAGGTGATTGTGTAGAGGTAAGGACTGCTCTCGAAGCTATCCATGAAGGATTTGAAGTGGGATTGAGAATTTAAATTATTCACCGCAAAGCCGCTAAGTACGCAAAGAAAACCTAAAGATAAAGAATGAACATTCGATTGTTAATATAAACTGGATACACTAGGATGGGATGGGTTAAACGAAGTGAACCCATCATTTTGTTATTTACAAGCTTGTCGATTCAAATTATTAATTTAAATGTGCAAATATTATTAAATAAAGAAATTAAGCTTTAAACTTTGCGCTCTCTGCGCCTTTGCGGTGAACTGTTTTTTCAGACCTTTTCTGATTAATATTATGAAAGACATTCGAATGAATCGTGGTGATAACTCCGGCTATGACTATCTGGAATTTGAAGAGATAGAAGCTGATAACGGCAAGAGTGTTGGGATCATTTACTTGAACAAACCTGATCGAAACTCTTTGGGCTCCTGGCTACTGGACGCTATATATGACAAGATGGACCAATATGAAAACGATGAGAAGGTTGGAGCCATTATTATTGCCAGCAAGTTAAGAGGTGTTTTTTGTGATGGTGTAGACCGTGAAGAACTATTTGG
>JABGRF010000290.1 GCA_018648405.1 Candidatus Scalindua sp. | reverse complement strand
GGGAGAGTTAAGGCTTTAGCTGACAGCGCAAGAAAAAATAATCTTGTTTACTAAGGCACTTATCTAAATATTGTAAATAATAGGAGGCTCTTTTGGCGTACAAAAAAGAAACTAATCAATTAGAAGAGACAGTTGTTAAAATCAATAGATGTACTAATGTAACTAAGGGTGGAAAGAGTATGAGCTTTAGTGCGTTAGTGGTTGTTGGTGATAAAAAAGGAACGGTTGGTTATGGATTTGGTAAGGCAAGAGAAGTGCCAAATGCAGTTGGAAAGGCCGTAAAGGATGCTAACAGATATACTTATTCAATACCTATTGTTAATGGAACGATACCGCACGAAGTGTGGGGATGCTATAAAACAGCAAGAGTATTTATGAAACCAGCGGCGCCGGGAACCGGAATCAAAGCAGGGTCTTCAGCAAGATCGGTACTGGAATCTGTAGGTATAACTGATATTTTAACAAAATGCTATGGAACACGAAATCCCCTGAATGTTGTAAAGGCTACAGCTGAGGGTCTTAAATCGTTAAGGACTAAGCAGGAGGTTGAGTTGTTGAGAGGTGTTAAGATAGGATGAATTTGATAGATGCTAAAAAAACATTTCAAAAAGTAAAAAAGAAAAAACGTGTAGGACGAGGAGCAGGGTCTGGTCACGGTAAAACAAGTTGTAAGGGATTCAAAGGTCAAAAATCTCGTTCAGGTAATAAATTAAGAACGATATTTGAAGGTGGGCAGATGCCTTTGTTCCGTAGAATTCCTAAAAGAGGTTTTAATAATCCTTTTAAGAAGAAGTATATAATATTGAATGTCGAGGATTTTGAAAGTTTTGATTCTGGGACTCGTGTAGATTTGCAAACACTAAAAGATTCTGGAATCATAAAGAATACAAAATATGATTTGAAAGTTTTGGCTGAAGGAGTGTTGACAAAACCTCTTACCATTGTTGCACATAAATTTAGTGAGTCAGCGATCACCAAGATTAAAGATGCGGGAGGAGCTGCAGAAGCGTTATCATGATAGAGAAGTTTACTAATATGTTTAAAATTCCTGAGTTGAGGAATAAGTTGCTCATAACTCTGGGATTACTTGCAGTCTGCAGGTTAGGTGTTTTCATTCCAATGCCCGGCATTGATACAACAGTACTTAAGACATACTTTCAACAGTTTACACAATCTGGTGTAGGGCAGTTGTTAGGGTTAGTCGATTTGTTTGCTGGTGGAGCGATGAGTTCGGGTGCAATCTTCGGTTTGGGGATTATGCCCTATATCAGCGCTTCCATTATATTTCAACTTCTTGTTGGTGTTGTTCCTTTTCTTGAGAGATTGCAAAAAGAGGGAGATGCTGGCAGGAAAAAGATAAATCAATATACAAGGCTGACTACAGTTGGTTTGTGCCTTTTTCAGGCCTTCATAATGATACGTACTCTGTATGCGATCGAAATTAATGGAGTGTCTGTTGTCCCTATACACATACAAGGTATTCAGTTTCAGCTTATGGCGGCAGTTCTTTTGACTACTGGAACGGTATTGTTGATGTGGATAGGTGAACAGATTGATGCACACGGTATCGGTAGCGGTATTTCTCTAATTATCATGATAGGGATTATTGATAGACTGCCATGGGCGTTTAGTCAGATTCTGCAAAACTTTACTTTCTCGGTAGCTCCTGCTGAGCACGAGATAGGGATAGCGAAACTGTTGCTGTTAATAGCTATGTTCTTTGCAATAATCGCAGGTGTAGTTTACATTACTCAAGGTCAAAGACGCATTCCTGTACAGCAGGCGAAACATACAAGAGGTAGACGGGTTTATGGCGGACAGAAACATTTCCTGCCGCTTAAAGTAAATCAAGCAGGTGTTATGCCAATAATTTTTGCACAATCACTGCTGATCTTTCCTGCGGCGATAACTAAAGGATTACAAGTTAGATTTGAACCTGGAACAGTTTGGTTTTGGATTACGTCCCGAGTATCAGAAGCATTTTCCGGGGGATTTGTATATGTTGTTATGTATATTGTACTAATTGCTTTCTTCTGCTATTTTTGGACAGCTATACAGTTTAACCCGAAGGAAATGTCCAATAATATGAGAGATTACGGTAGTTTTATTCCAGGTATTAGGCCAGGGCATAGAACGGCTGATTATCTTGAAGGCGTTATGAGCAGAATCACACTTGCAGGTGCTGCATTCTTATCATTAATTGCAGTATTGCCAATGATCATTGCCGGGGGATTTGAGTTGAACAGAGCAGTTGCCAGTTTTTATGGTGGTACAGGGCTTTTAATTGTAGTTGGTGTGGCTCTGGATTTGGTACAAAAAATAGAGTCTCATTTGATTATGAGACATTATGGTGGCTTTCTGGGCGGCAGCAATAAGGTAAGAGGCAGAAGGGGTTGAGGCTTATATTTCATGGTCCTCCCGGTGTGGGTAAGGGTACGCAGGCCGGAAGAATTAGTTTAGCAGAAAATTTAAGTCATATTTCCTCTGGTGATCTTTTAAGGACTGCCGTCGATGCTAAAACAGAGATAGGACTGAAAGCCAAGGAATATATTGAAAACGGCTTGCTGGTCCCAGATGAGTTAATAGTTAATATAGTTGCGGATAAGATAAATTCAGCAGAGTGTGACAAAGGGTTTATTTTAGACGGCTTTCCAAGGAATCTATCACAAGCGAGAGTACTTGATAGTACGCTGGAAAAAGTAGAAAGAAAACTAGACAGGGTATTCAGCTTTACAGCATCTGAGGAAGTTATAATTACACGTATTTCAGGTAGACGGCTTTGCAAATCATGCGGAGCTCACTATCATGAAATATTTAGTCCCCCGCTGAAGGAGAATGTGTGTGATAAATGTGATGCGAAACTATTTCAGCGTAAGGATGATTATCCGGAAACAATAAAGGTACGATTAAAAGTATATAAAGAGCAGACAGAAGCATTAATTGATTACTACAATAAAAAAGGTATATTGATAGAAGTCGATTGCAATGGAGATAAAAAGGAAATCCAGGAAAATATTCTTACCGGATTGCGTTCTATGTCCGAGGAAAAAAGGGATTTGGAGTAACGTCTGGTGATAGTACGTAAGTCTGAGCGTGAAATTGAAATAATGCGTAATGCAGGGCGGATTGTAGCTGATGCGCTTGCGATGACGAGGGAAATTGCAAGAGAAGGTGTCTCTACAGAAGACTTAAATACAAGACTAGAGGAGTATGTAGTACAGAAAGGTGGCATACCGGTATTCAAAGGTTATAGAGGCTATCCAAAAAGTATTTGTGCGTCTATTAACGAGGAGATAGTTCATGGAATTCCGGATGAGAGAAAGCTTCGCGATGGGGATATATTAAGTGTTGACATCGGAGTTGAATTTAATAAATATGTAGCTGATGCAGCGATAACTGTCCCAATTGGTGTGATTTCTGAAGAGGCTGAGTCTTTACTTCAAGTATGTGAAGAATCTCTTAATAGGGCTATTTCAAAGACGTGTGCGAACAATAAGCTATCTGATATTTCAAGATCAGTACAGGAATATGTTGAAGGTAAAGGGTTTTCTGTAATACGAGATTATACGGGCCATGGCATTGGTAGGCAGATGCATGAAGATCCACAGATTCCTAACTTTGTCAGTAAAGAATTGCTAAAGGCAGATGAAATATTATTGCAGGGGATGGCATTAGCGATTGAACCAATGATATGTGTCGGTAAGTATGATACAGAGGTTCTTAAAAACAAATGGACTGTTGTAACAAAAGACAGAAAACTTTCGGCACATTTTGAACATACCGTTGTCGTTACAGAAAACGGAGCCGAAATACTTACTATTTAGATGAAGAGTATCTTGCTTTTACAAAAAGCACATGCTAAAGTTTATTTATGGCCAAA
>JABGRF010000206.1 GCA_018648405.1 Candidatus Scalindua sp. | reverse complement strand
TCGCTGTACGTTGTACGTAAGTCAATAAGACCTGCTACCTGTTGGTAATCTTCACCAAGACCACTTCTTATACAAAAGATAACAGAAACTAATCCAAGAATAAAAACACATAATATTTTCTGCAACATCATCATTAGTAATATTTTAATGTTTTCTTTGCACCCTGCGGCTCCCTGTCCAACGTGCTGCTTGGCAGGTGCGGTTAATAATAGCCGTTCAACAAGCTTTCATACAAATCCTCTATTTGCCTTATCATGACGGTTGTATCATATTCAGGATAGACTTTTGCTTTTCCGTTTTTACCTAATTCCTGCGCCAGCTTTTTGTTTCTGATAAGGTTTAATATTGCGTCTGACAATCCATCAGAATCTCTTGGAGGCACAAGTATACCGTTATCTCCATTCTTCACCAAATCAATTATTCCCCCAACACTACTGGCCACTATTGGTTTGCCCAAGGCCATTCCTTCAATCAGCACTTTCCCCATTCCTTCATTCAGAGAGGGTAAAACAAGAATATCAAAGAGATCCAGCACATCAATTACGTCACTCCTCCATCCTGCAAAAATGATATTATCTCTTATTCCAAGAGATTCTGCTTGTCTCTCAAGTTTTGATTCTAAATAACCGTCTCCAACAAACACAAAAACAGCATTGTCAAACTCTTTAGTAATCTTTTTTGCAGCAGAAACCAGATATTTATGACCCTTGACAGGAACCAACCTGCCAACAGCCCCTATCACATTACTATTTTGAGGAATGCCAAGTTTTTTCTTTCCTTTTTCTATATCTATATTCGTATTCATTATTTGCTGCAGCGTTACACCGCTGTGTATAATAATATATTTATTGGTGGAAGCTATTCCACACTCAAGATGTTCATCCCTTTCCCTCTCCGTCAGAGCAGTGATTTTATCAGTCATGAGTGATAAAATCCTCTCCACAAATACAATCATCTTTGTCACAATATAACCATAATAACTGTGGAAGACGTGCCCGTGAGGTGTATGAATAATTACTGGCACCCCGGCTAAATAAGCAGCCACTCGCCCTAACACCCCCGCCTTAGAAGTATGTGTATGGACAATGTGAGGTTTGATGCGTTTTATTAACCTGTAAATACTGACAAAAGCCAATAGGTCATTTCTCAATGATAAACGTCGTACCAACGAAGATATTGTAAACACTCTGACACCTTTCTTTTCTGCCAGAGACAAATCCCGAATCAAAGCCTCCTGTTCCATAACACCCATGTTAGATTCAAGAGAAAGACCATGAACCAAAAATATATCATACTTTTCCCGGTTCAATAAGGAAGCCACCTGCAAAGTGGTTTCAGCAGAACCACCTTTATCAAGGCGCGTTATAATATGTATAATTCTTGTTTTGTTCAAATTCAGTTAACCAATTAAATTACTAATCCTCACGCCAAGACGCAAAGAACGTATAATTAATAATCTAAATGAATAGTTATATAGGTAGCATGGAGATTATCACAAAGGCTTCTGCGTATGCCTAGTCGATCATACAAAGGATTATTTCTTTTAGTTTTGTTCCTTTAGTCCTTCACACTTTAACATATCATTTTTACGAGAGATAGTTAGTTTCCTTCGCGACCTTTGCGGCTTCTTGTCCTCGGCGCCTTTTGTCCGGGGAGCGAGAGAACACTTCTTTTGTCTCTGTGCCTTCTTGCCCGACGTGATGTTTGGCGGGTGTGTGATTACTTTCTTTAAATGTTATATATTTAAATTCGAAATAGTAGTTATGAAAAGTATCTCTTATGCCAATGCTGAAAGACTATCAGGTTCCACAGCTGCAATGAATAGTCCATTTTTTTACTCATATGTTTTTTTATAAGACCATCTATTATATCATATTCAAAAATGCCCTGTTTATTAACAAAATCTCTGGACAGGAAGTCATCGATAAGAAATTTCAACTCTCTTCTTAGCCACGCTCCGATTGGCATTTCAAATCCCCATTTTGGCCGGTTATGCAGCATAGGCGGTAGTATATCTTTAAAGGTTTCCATTAATATGTATTTCCTTTTCAATCCCTTCAATTTAACACTACCCTCCATTTCGAAGGCGAGTTCAACTACCTCATGGTCCAGGAAAGGTACCCTTACTTCCAGTGAATTTCTCATGCTCATCAAGTCAACCTTTGTCAGCATATCTCCGGGAAGAGAGTTTTTAACATCTACATAAAGCATTCTGTTAATATTATCACCTGCTAATTCACTTAATTTTTGAGAAATAATCTCCTGGCCTGCCTGGAAGGATATCCCATCCTGTAGATGATGCTTGATCAACTTCTGCCTTGTACCAGGAGAGAATATCTCCTGCCAACCGTAAAATCTTTCTGCAAGGGAACCGCTCATTCCATTAGTAAACTTTTTGAGCCTTCTTATATATTCTGAATGTTTCTTCTCTCTGGAGCCAGGAAGGAAATTTATGAAAGGTTCTATTATTTTTTCCTTCATTATATCAGGTAATATTGAATAATACTTAGCCAGGTATTCACCCTGATACATCCGATAGCCTGCAAATAACTCATCAGCTCCATCCCCTGCCAGTGCGACAGTAACATGTCGTTTAGTCTCTTGAGAAACGGCGTAAGTAGGAACGGCAGACGAGTCAGCAAATGGTTCATCCAGTGTTTCCAGGACAGCTGGAAATGAGTTGATTATATCTTTATAATCTAACTTAAACTCGTAATGTTCGGTTTTATTAAACCTGGCCACCTCCCTGGAGTATCTGGTTTCATCAAAGAGCGGCATATCTTTATAACCGATAGAAAAGGTCTTGACCGGCCTTTCAGAATTTCTGGCCATAAGACCAACAATAATACTGGAATCTATGCCGCCACTCAAAAAGGCGCCTAATTGCACATCAGATATCATCCTTTTCTGTACTGCATTTTCCATTAACCCATATAATCTCTTTTTATAAAAACCTATTTGATCAGAGCTTTTTTCTGGTTTATTCTGCGGAGGGGTAATATCTGTATTAATATCCCAATATTTTCTGGTTACCACCGTTTTCCCTTCTGCCAGGAGATAATGTCCGGCTTCAAGTTTTCGTATATTTTTAAAGATAGTTTTTGGCGCGGGGATATAGTTAAATGTCAAATACAAGTTTAAAGCAGACCAATCAATCTCCTTTCTCACTTTACTATCACAGAGTATGCCCTTTATTTCTGAAGAGAAAATTAAGGTTTCTCCATCCCAATAATAGACAAGCGGTTTAATTCCAAGTCTATCACGGCATAGCCAAAGCTTCTGTAAGCGTTCATCCCATATACAAAGGGCAAACATCCCATTTAGCCTTTTCAGACAATCAATTCCTTCTTCTTCGTATAAGTGTATAATAACCTCCGAATCCGTATCGCTCCTGAATCTATGTCCTTTCTCTTTTAACTCAGTCCTGATTTCTTTAAAATTGTATATTTCCCCATTATAGACCAACCAGATAGTTTCATCCTCATTACACATCGGTTGGTGACCGGCATCTGAAAGGTCAATAACTCTGAGACGGGTGTGTCCCAAACCAACTTGTACCTTTGAATTTTGAGATTCTGAATTTGAGCTGACAAAAACACCTTCATCATCAGGCCCTCTATATACAAGAGATCTGCACATCCTCCTCAGAAGTGCCTCATCAACTTGTACTCCTCCATAACTGAGCTTCCCACAAATTCCACACATTTTTCTATTTAAATATCCAGAAAATTCAAAGTTACCTCAAAATTTACATATTTATTTTGCCTGGCGTTTCCATGTGTAACTCAAACCTTAAGGTTTGATCCGTCCAAACCTCATCAAGTCACAATGTCCGTGGTAATATCCTCTGCACCTTTTTACATACCAGAAAGACTCAGGGCTTAAGCCATGAGTTACGTTTATGATTCACAATTATTCATTCACCTCATCCTTTGCATAGCATTAACCATACGTTTGGCTACGTGTTCCCAGCTCATTTGTGTTTCAGTCCATCGACGACCTTCATTTCCCAATTGCCGCGCAAAATCTTCATCAGTAAGCAAACGCTTTATTGCGAATGCAATATCCTCCGGGCTATCCGGGTTTACCAATAGTCCGGTCTTTCCATTCTGTACGGCATCAGAAATACCCCCGGAATTCCCAGCCACCACCGGAAGCCCACTGGCACTGGCCTCAAGAAAAGAGATACCGAACCCCTCAACAAGATCAAGACGTCCTGGTATTTCCCTGCTGGCCATAACAAATATATCGCAAGAGGTGTATATGGCTGCTAATTGATTGTCGGGAACGAAACCTGTGAATTCCACCTGACTCTCTAAACCAAGCACTTGTGCCATCTGCCGCAATCTCATTTCTTCAGGACCCTGACCTACTATAGTGTAATTTGGAGCAAGTCCTTGTTCCTTTAGTATAGCTAAAGCTTTTAGGACATAATCATGCCCCTTGTTCAAATCCAGACGTGCCACGGTAAGTAATTTTTTCTGCCTATTACTCTCTTGATGATTAGTAATAGGTTTGAAACGCTGTGTATCTATACCACCGAAGATTACTTCAATACGGTTTTTCTCAGCCCCAAGAGACATTACCAAGCGAGCACTGTAATGGCTGATCGGGAAAATCCCTTTGGCTTTACGAAGGGCTACAATACGCCATCCCTTCAAGTAGTATTTTAAACGCCGTCGCCATGATATTTTATCATCACGAATTTCAGTTCCAAAGACACTGACAAAATAAGGTACCGGTATTAGGCAGTACCATAAATGACTGATCAGAGACGTGATCCAGACAACATGCAGGACGGTACTAATATGGTATCGTCTGATTATCCATGGAATATATATCAAAAAGGCTATGTAGCGTAAAACCGGAAAAGATGGAGTGCGTATTATTCGGTAAGAACAGCCCTGGTCAAAGGCTTTCGCATCGGGAATCCCAGTTGCCAGAACCGTTACCTGATTCCCCTTAGAAAGGGAAGTTGATAACTCCTTTGTGTATGCACCAATTCCCCAGCTACGAGGTGAGAAATCCGAGCTAACTACCAAAAGATTCACAATCACTATTTCCTTTCTCCGTAGGGCCACTATCAAAGAACCAATTGATTGTAGGCTTTCCCATTTGTAATTTTATTTAATGAACATACAGTTGCAAACAAAGCGGTTATCCTTAATCATTGACCTGATCGCAATTCTGCCGCAAAAGTTCCTCATAAACCTCTTCAACTTTCTGTACCATAACATCAACCCTAAATCTCTCTTCTACCACCTTTCTTGCAGTTAGGCCAATCTGGTATGCTTTGTCGCTATGGACAAGTAAATATGTAATGGCATCCGTTAACGCCTTGGTATCTTTAGGTGGTACAAGTAAACCAGTTTTACCATTGTCCAGGACTTCTGTTATACCATCAATATCAGTAGCTACAATCGGCGTTCCCATAGCCATAGCCTCCAAAAGAGTCATTGGTAACCCCTCCAGCAGTGAAGGCATTACGAAAACATCAATAGACGCTAAGACCTCCTTAATATCACTTCTGAAGCCGGTAAAGATTAGCTTATCTTCAAGTCCCAACCTTTTGCTTTTTAGCTTCAACTCTTCTTCCAGCTTCCCTTCTCCCACAATTAAAAACCGTGCATCTTTAAATTTTTTTAACAGACCTGGGATTGCCTCAATAAAGTACTCAAAACCCTTTTGCCAAACCAATCGACCTATAACACCAATAATCGGTATATCTTTTTTTAGACCCATTTCTTCTCTCAGACTTGATTTTACATGTATCGCTTCTTTATCATAATCCATACGATATTCATCAATTTCTATCCCATTATAAATCTTAACGACCCTTTGGGATTCAATCCTTTGCTTCTCTATCATCATTTTTTCCAAGGCATCAGAAACAACAATAAATCCATCTACAAAATGTTCTGAAAATCGATTGAGTGCCGTATATATTAATTTTTTAATTGTGTTTACGTTAAAGCCTTCTACAGGCATTTGAACAGTTGAGACAACAACAGGAACTCTGGCCAATTTTGCAGCCATTCTGGCAAAAAAATCTGCACGCACACCCTGACTGTGGACGATATCTACATCCTCCCTTTTCATTAAATTAACCAATCGCAGAATTGCCATAGGGTTGAATCTGTTTCGCATATCCACAGAGTTAATTTGCACCTCATTCCCTTTGACCTTTTCAATAAATACCTCTGTCGGCAAGCAAGCCACCATAATTTTATATCTTGTCCTGTTCAAACTGTTTATTATCTGGACAAAACCTCTCTCCCCACCGCCAAACTCTAGATTGTCAAAGACATACAAAAGATTATATCTCATACACAATATCTCTAATTTCCAATTCCATACAAAGGTACTCTCCGTAAGTTGATTCTAACAATCCTGGCTCAAAGTAATATTGCAACTCAGTTGCATCACGTATTATTTATATTAACAATCTCTCTTCTTCTTCTTTCATCACTTTTGATCTGCTTTGCGCTCTTCGCTACTTCCTGTCCTCGGCGCCTTTTGTCCGGGGAGCGGTGGCTAATTTTTATAAATCTACTTTGCCTACACGATTTACGATTGCATGCCTGGCCGCTTTGAACATTACCAGCCACTCATCCAATCTAATACCTCTATGGAATCGCATGGAATCCAAGATCATTTTAGGTACCCAAAAAATTGTGTACAAAGGAAAACAGATCATTTTTTGAAACAGTGAAGCATTTTTGCGAATTACCAGCAATTTATTACGGTAGAGATAGTAAATCCGCTCCAGGGTTTTTGTTCCTCCCATTGCTACATTATGCCTGACAACTATCCTGGGATCATATAGAACCTTGTACCCCTTCTTCTTCGCCTTTAGGCAAAAATCAACCTCGCCGTGAGAAGTGTAGTAATCTCTGTCAAAACCCTTTAAATCTGAAACAACCTGCTTTTTTATGAGCATGCAACATCCAATTACGTAATCGCACTCCATTAAGCTACCGGCATCAATATCACGATACCGCCCTATCCATAGATTTACAAAACCGGCCCCATGAGCGGTCATATCCAGCCTCATATCATATACCGTCCTGGGGCCTACAATACCAATCTCAGAATCACTATGAAATTCTCCGAGCAAGGTATTTAAACAATCAGGCGGTAGAAATACATCATCGTCCAAACTCAAAACATACTCCGTTTCAGGCGAAATACTATTAAATAACTCATCTCTTGATGTGTATACTCCCAGATTCTCCTTACTCTGTATCAAGTTCAACCCCTTCCAGTCTTCATCCTTCTCTATCTCCTTGAATGCTCGGCTAACTTCTGCCTGAGTTCCGTCAGTTGAGCCGTTATCCCACACGATAATCTCAACATATTTTTTTGGATAATCAAGTTTATTAATTGACCCAAGACATCTGATGAGGTCTTCACTCCTGTTCAATGTTGGCATCACAATAGAGATAAAGTGAGGTTTATTAACTTCGTTAATCATTTATGCTTTTCTCCTGAACAGTATGATATCAGTTCGTTAAAAGCAAGTATCAAAATCTGCTCTCATACTCCAGCCACAATCGCCTGGACCATGTTTAATCTTTTTAAGTAAATAAAATGTGTATGAGGATAATCTAGAAAAATTCTTTGCGCAGTACTCTAAGACAGGACATGAAAAGGAATAAAGCGTGACAGTACTGGTTGATAATAATTTGAAATTTGTATTCTGCTTTATAAATTTCATAAACCTCTATCATCAGGAAAAATAAGATCTGCCCAGAGTTGCTTAGCATTTCTCTTTATAAATTGATAGAGAACCTTGCTAACCAATCTATGTCCAGATGGTGTAAAATGTGGATCTCTTTCAAAATATAAATGATCCTTAGGATTGTTTCTCACCTCCTCACGAAAGTAAGGTAATAAATCTAAAACTCTTATACCTCTTTCCTAGCATTCTAGCACAATCTGCCTGTTCCTATAATCGCCATCATTATTTGCCCCACATACCTCACCTTTATCTGGTATAATCACTACAAAATATTG
Source organism: Candidatus Scalindua sp. (assembly GCA_018648405.1). Taxonomy (GTDB): domain Bacteria; phylum Planctomycetota; class Brocadiia; order Brocadiales; family Scalinduaceae; genus Scalindua. The sequence goes on along the minus strand of JABGRF010000206.1, from coordinate 18,679 downwards.
TGAGCCCAATAAGCTTGCTCTCCCTTTTGTTTCAAAAAACAAGCGCGCAGCATGCTTTATTGTATCATCTAAAGAAAGCGGTCTTGGTTGGTTCGTTTTACCATTTCCAAAAGTAAATGGATCTCCAAGACCTATTATAGTAAAATGTTTATTTCTATTCCCATTAAGCCTTTCATCGTCCCTAAAGCCCTCAGAGTTAATCTTATAATAAACACTAAATTCAGTTTAAGAGTGAATTCCTCCAGAATTAGGCTTTAGAGCAAACCCCCTGATTGGATGTTCCTCGAAAATATTAGGATAAGTGTATGTTGGCGCTTTTAGAATATAACGAGAATCTACTTCACAAAAACTAAGTACTATAGACACAAAGACGAGAACCACTTTAGAGATCAAATCATTTAGTTTTCTCATATTATTTTAAAACTTCTTACACAAATCTGTACCATCTATTGCTTTATTTTAGTGATTGCCAGATTCAGGAATATTTTTTACCATATCCAAAACAACCTCATAAGTCCCAGCTCCTTCATACTTGGCTTGAACACAAAAATGATAGAATTGTTTACTGGGTTCATATAATACTCTGTATTATTTATTCTTTGCTTTCAGGCAGAAATCAATCCCTCCATGAGAAGTGTAGTAATTTTCAGCACAGAGACAACTGTTTGTTAGAGGCAAAGGAAAAGGCTATAATGATTTCAGAGATCACGATAAGAAAGATTTATTTCTTGACGACCTTAACCATATTAATCTTTAACACCCCCCATTCCTTGGCAAAAGAGTCCATTGGCTCAAGTATCTGGACTTCGTAGTCATTGGCATTTAAACTATCAATAAGCGTCTGGCACCCGACACCTTCAACCTCAATTTCTGTGTTAGTATAATAATCATCAAAAATTACAACTGTTTTTTGCCCCATTAGATCTTTAACATTATTCCAATCTGAACGGATTGTCTCAATGGAATGGCCTCCATCGATAAGTACAAAGTCAACTTGTCCAATACTGCTTTTTACCTGAGACAAGGTATTCCTGGTATCCCCTTTATAAAGATGAACATTAATCTTTGTTTTATTTAATAGTTCTTGCACTTCTATCAAGGTTGATGGTTGTTTCGAAAATTCTTGTTTCAATTTCTCTTCTGTAAGTGATTCAAACATATCAAATCCAAAATATTCAACTGTTTGTGCGGGATAAAAAATTTTAGAAACTTCGATCATTTCTGTGGCATGTGCGCCATTATAGGTTCCTATTTCCATAATTCGTCTGGACTTATTTTTATAAATGATATTTAGGAGATTCGCATATCTTTGCGGTATCATTCTTCTAGTCCTGATTAAGTAAATGCACAAATAATAGATTCTAGTAAAAATGCTAAGCATATTTTATACCTTTGTATTCAAAAGTATCACCTTGTATCAATTAACTCATGGAGAAGTTTTCGGGCCATAAGATCAGTTGTAAAATTCATTTCCACTATTTCTCTTCCATTATCTCCCATCCTTTTTGCAGCGTTCGAGTCTGACAATAGCTTGATTACTGTAGATGCAATTCCAGAAACATCATGTGGGTTTACCAGGTATCCACTGACTCCATCACTGATTACTTCAGGGACGCCACCGTGTCTACTGCCAATTACCGGTTTCCCGCGTGCCATGGCTTCAAGAAAAACTATACCAAAACCCTCGACACCATCCTCTTCTCTACTGGCCATAACGAAGACGTTACAAAGGTCAAGGTAATCTATTACACCAGGGACTTCACCAGTAAAAGTTACATTATCGCTCAAATTTAATGATACAACAAGATCTTCCAGATATTTTCTATTGGGCCCTTCTCCTACAATCAAATATAAAACTTCCGGAAATTTTTTTTTGATTTCGACCAGTGCCTGCACCACCATATCGTGGCCTTTTCGTGGATACAGCCTCGCAATAGTTAATATAATCTTGCGATTTTCCAAACACATTTGTTTTACCAGCATTTCACTTTTGGGTTTTGCAATAATCATTTTTTTATCAATAGAACAATATAACACTTCAACATTTTTAAAATAACCACCTTTTTCATAAAGGAGATTCCTGGTTGCTCTGCTTATTGAGATAATCTTTGCTCTGGAGAAGAAAGATGTTATCAATCTGGCTTTTATTTTCTGATAAATATTATTATTTGAAAAATGCATCAGTATTTCAGTTCCATTTACTATCACTATATATTCTGCTTTAATAAAAAAAGACAAAATTGTACCCACGACTTGAGAAATATTATCACAAATAATTACCTTCTCGTATCTTTTACTAGAAAAAACAGTTATGAAAAAAATAATACCGATTAAATAACTTAATCGTCCTCGAATAGCCAATGGCATCCGTTTTATCCTGACTGCTCTCAATTCGGGAAGGCAATACGGTTTCTTATTATATTTAGGAGCCAGAACGGTAACGTCTTGTCCCAAATTCTTTAAGCCTTTAACAATCTCTAGAGTCCAGTTCGCTATGCCACCTGAGAAGGGATAAAACTCATGGGTATATATTAATATCTTCATTATTATTCAGAAAAAAATATCCGTTATTTACTGTATTCTTTTTCTAGCTATATATTTCCGAGGAAGACTTATTTTTTACAGCAAAAAGGTTTGATTCTATAACATTAAGTGTTCTGTTGACCATGTTTTCTGAATTAAGTTCGTTAAGTACTTTTTGGCGAGCCTTTACCCCTAATTCTTCTCTTAAGTTCTTATTTCTTAATAGTATCAAAATTTTTGACACCATATCATTTGTATCCCCTGGATTAATCAACAAACCATCTTTACCGTCTTTCACAACATTTGGAATCCCACCCGCTTTGCTTGCTATAATGGGCAAACCAATGGACATGGCTTCAATTAAAGCGAATGGTAGCCCCTCAGCACGCAATGTGGGGATCAGGTATATATCTGCCGCGTTGTAATAATTACCTATGGATTTGTTAGGAACAAATCCTGTTAAAATTATCCTTTTCTTCAAACCAAATTTATCAATTAATCTCGATAAAGATGTCAGATATTCACCATCACCAACGATCATCAATTTTAAGTTGACGTTTTTTTCCAATAATTTATTTAATGCTTCTATCGCTAAATGATGGCCTTTTTCTTTGCTTATAGTACCGGAAGTCATCAGAAGGGATTCTCCTTCTCTTACACCCAGATGTTTTCTTATCCTGTTTCTATCCTTATCATCTGGTGAAAATCCAAGCGTATCTATTCCATTCATAATCGTATAGATTTTTTCTCTCCTGACAGGATACCACTTCCTTAGAGAATCGTTAACGTGATCGCTGGCGCAGATTATTAAATCCGAACCCAACACCGTTGGTAAATGTAATATAAAGTAGTGAACAATGTAACTCAATAAAAGCCTTATCACTTCAGCAATAGATGTATGATGTCGCCTCTGAACGGCAAGTTTGATTTTGGAAATAGTCATATATGGGCCGGCACCCTGGAGAAAAGAGACTAAAGGTATCTGGTATTTTTTCTTATTTTTTGCAAAATAATATCCATTGAAACTCTGACTTAACACAATATCAAAAGATTTCATCCTGTTTAATTGGTCAAATTTTTTTAAACTTTCTTTTCCCCATTTTTTCCAATAAGTACTGAAACCAGTTTCGGCTAAGCAGTATATCTTTATTCCATTGACCTCCTCGTATTCCTTGCCATTTGGATGCCTTGTAGAAATTATAGTGACTTCATGTCCTCTTTCTACTAAACCCTCACAAAGAATTTTTCCATGAATCTCCATGCCTCCCTTTCCACCATGCCAGTAAGTCACTATAGAGAAAAAACAGATGTTCATATTGATTTTTTATTATTTTTTCAGAAAATCGCATAGCTGTCGACCACGTTTACAGTAAGTAATAAGCAGCAGTATGACATGCATGATATAATAAAATAGAAAAGCGATTAATAATAAATCAATCACCTTGCCCAAATAGGCCAGGATCAAAAGAAAATAGTGCGTTTCCCTTACTCTCAGATTATGGCAAATTACCCGGACAATAGAAAAAGGCGGTGTTTTTCTCGTAAACACTTGTTCTACATTTTTGTCTGTATCATTATTGTTTACAATAGTATTGCCTTTTTTGTTGATACTATTCCACTCTCTCCTGATACATTGATCAAAGGTTCCTTCAAGAAACCCAGTCAGAATAAAGAAATAGCTGACCAAACCCCCGACGACCAACCAGAAGACAGAGCCGTAACCCAATGGGTCAGAACAGTATAAAAGCCCCGGATTTCTGTATGCCGTAATTCCGATAAGAGCCCAGAATCCCATATCTATCCATCCCATGATGGAATCCAGAAATTTCCCGTAAGGATTCTCTGTTTTCATAGTACGTGCTATGCTTCCATCTACACAATCAAGAAGATTGAAGAAGCACAATAAGCCTATCCCGATCGGGAGCAACTGCTCATGGCTGCTCATTAGGCACAAGTATGCAATCAAACCTACAAGCCCTGACAACCAGGAAACGACTTCTGATGCTAATCCAATACGAATAGCTAACCAGGTAAGTAGAAAACCCGTGGGGCGAAAAACAAACCTGCTTAATGGTAAATATCTTTCATATTCTCGTTTCCAGGCATGTGTTTCACGAATTTCTTTGAGTGTTGGAAATACATTTGTGGCCATTCAAGACTCCTTATATGCCGAGATAGTTATGCTTGCACAAAACCATTCTCCAAACGTTTTTTCTCCGGTTAAACAGTGGATTATTTTTCTCTTTTTAGATAAACGAAATTGATTCTGATTAATGGAAAACTCTATTCTTTTAAAGCCCGCTTTTTTAAAGATACTTTTTATATCTTCCCTTGTGAAAAAATGCAGGTGACCACCTCCCCAGACAAAAGTATCAGGGCTTGTCTGGGGGAATATTCCTTTAAAAACCAATGTATATAAGTTCCTGAAATTTCTTATATTCGGTGTTGTTAATACTAATTGTCCAGCAGGCTTGAGCACACGATAAATTTCTTCAATGAAAGAGTCAGGATCCAGTAAATGTTCGATTACATCCAGGCAAGTTACGGCATCAAATATATTATTCTGATAAGATAATGATAAATTCAGATCCACTAAGGATGCAGACACATTCTGCTTCCGTGCAATTAAAGCTGCCTCTTTTGCAATCTCAGCACCGTATATCTTACTAAATTTATCTTTTATTTTAAGCGCGAAACCCCCATCGCCGCAGCCCACATCAAGGAGTCTGTTTCCTGTATTTAAAACTGAAGACACGGTATCAAAAATTTCGCCTACCTTTTTTTCTTTATTCTCTTCCCCAACTGACACCCTGATGCGTTCATGCCAATATTGTTCGTATGTATGTTTTATTTTTCCGTTCATCGCATTTTACGGTTATCTCTTCGTCCAAATCCAATGCGGACCTCTATCAACTTTACCTGAATGATAATCAATTATTGCAAGGAGGCAAGCAAGAATTCTTTTAATCCTGTTTTTGTCGGGTGATTTCAATAAAAACCAGACAATGTCACGAAAATAACCTCGTTGTAATTTACATAAGGTTTCAGATGCATATATCTTTGCCATATAGAGACGGCTGCGGGCCTTGTGATAAATCCTTATCAATGAATCAATGCCGCCGCTGGAAATTGATATTTTATGCCAGATATGAGAGCCTGGTATTATAAAATTCTTAAGTCCTGCCTTGATACATCTGAGCCCCCAATCAACATCTTCACAATAAAGGAAAAACCTCTCATCCAATAAACCAATCTTCTCTATTGTATCTCTTTTGATCAGTAAGGCACATCCGGTAATATAATCAGATTCAATCTGAACAGAACTTTTATGACGCACAGGCTGATCAAATCCTTCCGTAGTTACCGTGCAGGTTTCAGAAACAAACGTTGCCCCTGCAAACCATATTTTTTCAGGTTGATCGTAATAAAAAATTGCAGAACCCAGTATTCCAGCATCCGGACGTAATTCTGCTACATCTATTAGTGCAGTTAAAAAGGCAGGATCAACTTCAGTATCATCGTTTAGTAATAAGATATACTCTGCCCCATCTTTGAGAGCCTGCCTTATACCGATGTTATTTCCCCTGGCAAAACCAATATTCTCCTCAGTATCAATTACTTTTGTAATATGTTGAGAAATCGGAGACAACGCTTCTCTTAAGGCTAAATTTTCTGGGCCATTATGAACCACTATGATATTATAGTTTTGATATGTAATATTATTGAGCGAACCCACGCAGTCAACAATGCATGGTATATTATTCAGGTGAAGGATTATAATTGTAACTTTAGGAAACCTCTGTGTTTCTATCGTTATTTTTTTTTTACTAATAGCCATGATTCTGGAAGAGAGTGTGTTTTTTATAAGCTGTCATCAAATCCGATATCTTGCAAGCCAGTGTCGCAACAAAGTAAGATAATACTTAAAAAGACTCTATTCATTTTGTTTTTTCTGTGCAACAATCACATTTGATTCATGCTCAACAAATGTTTCTAATACTGTGAATCCATGTTTTTCTACCATGCAAGCTAACTGGTCACTACTCAACACCCTTAAGTGAAATGCATTTCCAACATATTGGCGATTTGTATATGGACATGAGATAAAAAGAAATGACTCAGCATGTGCAATTTGCTTGCAGCATTCTAAAAAATTATCAGGATCAGGAACATGTTCAATTGTTTCTCTACAAAAAATGATATCATAAGTTCCTATAGGAAATTGTCGGTTAAGATCTAGTGCCATAGTTTTAATGGGTAATTGAATTTTATCAATGATTAATGGCAAATCAACACCTACAGCGTCAATTCCCATTTGTGATACCGTATATACAACATCGCCTGAGTTACATCCTAAATCAATAAATGTTTTAATGTTCCTGTTATTATTAATCAGCTCTGATAATTTCTGGTATATTTTTAACGAAACGTCATAGATCCCTTCCGGACTACACTGGGAGTACATCCATTCATTGAATCTTGAGGTATAATCCGGGTTGTCTTTAAGGAAATCTCCCATTTCCTGTGTAATCAGCCCGTTCTTAAATTCAGATAACCTTCTAAATCCATCAAAAGATAATTCTATAAGGACTTTAGTCTTATTTTGTGCTACTTTGTAGTTGATATACATTAAGAATGTCTTAACGTATAAAACTATTTCTTTGGGGGAATAGATAATCTTTTTCTCCTCTGTTCTTACGGCTTCTAATTGTATTTCAAACTTATTGTACAGGAATTAGATCCTCATAAATACGAATAAAATGTTTCGCAATATGTTCCCGGTGATAAGCCTTCCTTGCTATTTGTATATCAAGTGGTGTGGGAAGACCATTACTAAGTAAATTTTCTATAGCAGCAGCCCACTCATTATAATTTTTTTCAGATACCAACTTTCCAACGCTATGTTTTTCCATTCTTTCCGTAGTTTCACCCACCAATGTAGACAGTACAGGTAGCCCACAACCCATAGCCTCCATAACAGTTACCGGCCCCCCTTCATCAGAAGCGACTGAAACATATAAATCGGAAGACCAATAAAGGTCTCTCAGTTTCTCACCCCTTACATAGGAATGCAACAAGGCTTTCCCCTGTTCTATTAAGGGCATGACAAGTGACTTAAGCATTTTTGTGTAGGTTTCATTTCCATGCCCTGCGATAATAAGAAAAAAGTCATCACGTTCTTGAATATTATTAAATACCTCTATCAATTTGTCAAACTGTTTACGAGGTATAAAATTGCCTGAAGCAAGGAAGACAATTTTCTCCTGTGGAATATTAAGTCTAGTTCGAATTGATTTCTTCAGATCTGTCGAAGGGACAGGTATCCAAAAGTCAAAATCGCACCCCATTGTAAATTTTTCTATACGCCCACTGTATACCTTACGGACCTCACTTAATGCCGATTCTGCCTGTTCGAAAATCACGTCTACGTGCTGTAAATGGCTCTTTAATCTAAAATGTTCGACCACGAGATCTAAATACGTCAGAGGTCTGTGCAACTCCAACATTTCACTGATCGGGGCCTTAAACATACCATGTCCAAGAAAGAGAATGTGAAAATTCTTTGTAGATCCAAATATCTTGATAATTTCATTGTAAAGTGGTAGGTGAACACCATAGGTGCCATTAAGCATTAAGATTATTGGATGGGTTTTAAGTTTTCTGAGATGTGCAATTACTATTTCAGAAAAAACTCCCTTCCTGGTTCCAACTCCGACCCTAAAAAGTTTATCTATGGCGGGGAATAGACGGTGTGTTACACCTGTTTCTAATGTTTCAGAGTAAACCCTGTCGGCCCTGTAGTCTGGCTGCCAGATCTCCCACTCATATTGGTCAGTCTGCTTTAAGACCGCTACTCCTAGCAAATCCGGCCACTCCCGCTTCCAGAACCCCAACCAGCTACCGTCCGGTTTCTCCCACCAGACATCCGGCTTTTCATCCGGTGAAAAGTCATAAGCAGGGCCATGAGGCATTATGTTTATTATCTTTGGCTTGTTCATGTTTCAGAAAACTTTCACTTTGTATATCTCTTATTCAGTAAAGCCTGAAATAAACCCACATACATCCCCGCAGAATAAACCATAGCATATAAAGGCATCCGTGGTTCATGCTTCTTTATACCCAGGATAATACCTTTAAGTATGCCACAAACCGGATTCTTGTAAACCAAGGTGATAAGACTACTTTTCATTCTGTTTTCTCGCTTCACCACTACGTTTCTTCCCTGCCACAGAGAGTCTCTTAAAAGTTCACTGATACCTTCAACGTTCCTATGATAGCAGACGGCATCCGAAACAATTTTAGCCAGAACTCCTGTCCGTTTTGATATAGAGCTATCGTCGGCCCTTCCCTCTCCTACAGCAAAGCCCCCACTGTTCAGGAAAAAGTCCTTCTTTACCGCCCTATATATCTCTTCATACTCAGGGACGCGCAACGGTTGACGTCTTTTATCAGGAAGGCCAAGAAACCACGTCTGGCAACGTGCCCACGGATTATTCCAGTTAGCAACCCTCTCATTCCAATGACATGTGGCAACAGCATCACCTTCCGTAATTGGCGCTATCAATTTCGCAACAAAATAAGTTTCGAATTCCATATCAGCATCAACAAGAATGAGGATTTCTCCTTTCGCATTCCTGGCACCCAGATTCCTGGCGGCACCGGGTCCCTGATGATTTTGTTTAAGAACCTTTATTCCTAAGCCTTCACAAATCTTTACTGAATTATCTTTAGAACCATCATCGACAACGATAATCTCCAGTGGTACACTCTGATTTCTTAATGAACGAATACAGTTTTCTATTGATCTCTCTTCGTTATAAACCGGGATTATTACGGTAACAGAAGGAATAATCATTGACTTATTTTCTGGTAAATTCATCACTTCTGTCTTAATCGGTCCAAGAGCCAACAGGGTTATTCATCAAATACATAACAAAAAATCCTTAAAGCATTATGTCTCATACTATTATTTTAGGCTGAAGCATCCTTGTCGCAAGCAACAATTTTGCCTTTACCCATTACACAAACCATATTCCAGTTTTTACACTCTTCCTATACACGAAAACCAATCCTAAAATCATGTTAATAAAAACATAAGTACACTTACATATCATTATTTTCATTTTCTTGGGCTTAGCCAAATAGCCTTTTTCCATTTTATCCTTTAAACCAGTAGTGACTTATAATGTAATTCTAGTTTTCTGCCAATATTTGCTAGTAAAAAATTATCTACTGCAAAGCTTCGCCCCCTTTCTCCCAATCTTAGACGTTTGGTTTTGTTATTAAATAACAAATTAATATATTTGGCATATTGTTTATAGTTGTCTATTCCCGCAAGAAAGCCACATTTTTTCACAAAGGGCTTATGCCCGTTTGCTATACGGCTTTTATGTGAGATGACTGGCTTACCATGAATCATAGCCTCGGCAATATTTAAGCCAAACGTTTCACCATCTCTTCTCGCATGGGCCAGAATATCTATTGTATTGTAAAATGAGGTAATTTCACTATCTGTCACAATAGGGGTTCTTATGAATTTAACTTTTTTAACTCCCATATCCCGAGCCGCCTTTATCATAAGAGGTGGAGGTGATTGGATAAGATACAAAATGTTGAAATTGGTTTTTTCTTCAATAATCTTGAGTGCCTGTAGAGAGATGGGGTCGAAAATATAATCATCGGGCCTTCCAATGCGACCAATAACAAATGTTGAAGGCAGAATATCAAGAACTTTTCTTAGGTTTTCTGTATGCAACGGCATCTTTACTGGATAATAAAGAACATCTGTCTTCCTATTTGGACGCTGAACATTCTTAAATAAATAATTACTGACATAAAGTGTCAGGTGAATGATATCTGTAGAATCATAGCCACCAAAAATATTAGTTTCAACACACTTGTTTATATAATTTTTAAGCCGGGGAACAACAGGAAATTCATTTGGGCTTCCGCCCCGATGTATATGGAAAATATCAGGTCCTATTTTTTTCAATATATCAAAAAACTCATCTTCAGATGAATAGTCAAGTACTTTTCCATCACCCAAAATATCCTGTATTAATTTTTCCCTATAACCACCAGCCTCATCAGTCTTAATACGATTGTGTATGCAGTAACAATCGTATCCTGTGTTGTGCAGGTATTCCAGGAAATATTGCATGCATTTTTCAGTACCACCCATTCCTAACTGGTGAGAATAATGTACAATTTTTATCATGAAATGACTCGAAACTGTTTCCGTTTGATTTATTTTAAACAACCGCTACATAGCACTCACAAAACGTCCGGCATAAGTCTGGTATCGATCAACTATTTAGATTAATGCTTCAATGAGGAAAAAACGTTACAACATCAAATCTATCTCCGAGACAATAAACACCACTCCAGTTCATCTCCAGAAAATTACATTTGGTAATTTACTTCTGTCAACTCCTGATTGTTCCACCGAAAGATCCACTCAGGTGCAATGGGTCTTTTTCTTCACAACCATTCAGGTCACTGGCAGCCGTTGATTCCTTATGATATTTATTAGGTGGATTAATATTAAAACTGGGTAATGTGTCATCAAGTAATTGAATTCATTCGGATAAGTGTTCAGGTTTTTTCTTAACCATTTCACTCTATGGTGTTTCATTTTGAATTTAATATTAACGCATTGGCATGTTTTTTATAATTGTTCTAAGCAATGATCGGATTCTTTTATAAGCCTTCTTTTAATTGACTCCTGTAAAATTGTGCCGCCTCAAACATATTAGTTGCCAAATAATCATCTTTGGCAAATTCGTAATCAAAATTTCCTTCCCATATAAATCCTAATTCAAAGTTCACTGATAGTTTCTTTTTTTGTATCCATTCTATACTAGGTACCGCAGGGCACCTAAGGAATTTTCTTTTAAGAATTGCAGCAATCAGATCTGAATTAATCCTTCCGATTTTGTGGATAAGACGGTTTGATTTTATGAAATAATTTGTTAAAGGCAGCTTGGCAACAATAAGCAATTTATCGTTTTCCAATAATGTAAAAATCCATCTGTGATGGTAATAACCAACCCAATAAACAGATTCTATACATGACAGCTCGGTATGTTTGTTAGGCATAGAGATAAATCCCGCCTTTGAAATTGAATTAAGCTTGCGAATAACAAAGTCAGGACTTCTTATGTCTTCTAGTGTGTGGGTACAAATAGAAAAATCGTATTGAAAATGCCCTGCTTCTTCCCAAACTTTGTCCTCATTTATATCACCAATAAACATTTTTTTTGATGTTCCACCTCTATTAAGATCGATATATGCATCCACGTATTTGTCACACCAGGGATTTCTGGCTCCTCCTACGTCAATAACTTTATAGTCCGGATTGCCATCTTTTTTCTTTTCCAAGTAACTAATTACTTGCTCTCTAATGTTTTCGTCACTTTTATGAACTATAGGCATTAAAAACTTTCAAAATAATTTTTATTTTTTATCGTTTCCAGGAATTACTCTATTTATTGTGATCGAATTATTCTTACAAATTTCTTAAAGATTGATGAAGTTAATGTATTTCTTTCCATTTGTTTATCTTTCATGAAGCAGAATTGTTCAAACGCATTTTGCAATGCCTCACGATAAGCCATTAAAGGGTCAGGCTGTTTTTCTTCGGTATACAAAAAGAAACCAAAACCACTTGAATGGCATTTTTCTGTTATTTCTAGCTTGGGGTATTGCAGCGATTTCCAGAAGCCAAACATATCATTTACCCTGATGTCGTCAAGAATAACTATTGCTCCCGGATTACATAAGTTTTTATATATCTTCCATTCCGCAGAAATCTGTTCAAATGTATGGTTGGTGTCTATAAAAAGCATATCTATACCAACAGACAAATCATTACCAAAAATATTCAAATTTAAATCATTACCAAAATAAAATTTGAGCCGCGAATCATTCAAGACATGTGGGGGGATGAAATCCAATCGTTTAACCATATCGCAGCTGATAAGACGAGCAGTATCTAGTAGTTCAGAAAACATCATGAGAGTGCTCAAACCGTAACTATTCCCCAATTCAAGAACCTGTTTTGGCTTTATAATCTTTACCAAGAGGGCAAGCCACTGATAATAAAATGAATTTCCGTCTGCATTTTTCAAATATCCCAAATACTCTTCATTAACCTGCGAAAGAATCGACCACGGCAGTTCATATTGTTGACCAGCTGCAATAATATCTTCGTGTAATTTTTTTAGATATCTTTCTCCAGATACGTTGTCCATAGCATTATTCAGCATATTAATGCAAATCCTGAAAAGCAAAAGTACCATCTATCAAGAATTTGCTCTCTTTCTCAAAAACATGATAACCTGATTGATAAAAATCTCCATCAATAACATCTATTTGCGCAAATCGTGAGATATAATCAGATGGTTTTCCATCGGCTACCAGATATGTATCCAAACGGTAGTGCCCGGGTACCAAAGGAAATCTCTTAATTTCACAAACAAATCTTCCTTTAGGTGTAATTCTCATCAACTTTTGCCCTGTAAATCTTGTACCAAATTGAAAAAGTAGCTCTTCAGATTGTGTCATTACTACAATCTGAAATTCCACATCTTCAGCTTCCTGGTTTGATTTAGTTGCGTAATCGAAAATAAAACGAACAGTCTGTCCGTTTTTAATCTGTACAATTTTTTCGCCTGTCTCACTTTCAATATAGAAGTTGATCAATTTTACTTCACCGGTTCCCGTACGATCTTTACGCTGGCTTATTTGAACACTTTTTTTACCGGAATCCATTAATTGATCTAGATACAAAGAAACCGCTTCCTGTACCGGTCCTGCAAAAGAAACCTTGCCGCTGTCAAGTACAATGCCTGTCTGACAAATACTTTCAATTGCTGACATATTATGGCTAACAAATAAAACTGTCCGTCCCTGTTGAGTAATACTTGACATTTTTGCCAGGCATTTTGTCTGGAACAGAGCATCTCCAACTGCCAGGACTTCATCAACCAGAAGAATCTCGGGTTCCAGATTAGCCGCCACGGCAAAGGCCAATCGCATATACATACCACTGGAATATCGCTTAACAGGAGTATCAATAAATTTCTCTATCTCAGCAAAGGCTACGATTTCATCAAATTTTCTATCAATCTCAACCTTCCTCATTCCAAGTATTGACCCATTTAAGTATATATTCTCCCTTCCCGTAAGCTCTGAATGGAAACCTGCACCGACCTCCAGCAGAGAACCAACTCGTCCGGAAATTTCAACCTGCCCCTCCGTCGGTTCAGTAATTTGCGACAGTATTCGTAACAGCGTAGACTTTCCGGCACCATTTCGACCAATGACACCCAAAACCTCCCCCTGCTTAATCTGCAACGACATATCCTTCAAAGCCCAGATTGATTTTGCATCAGCTTCAATATCTGAAGTCCCGGATGTAAAGGTATTTTTAATGCTTCGAAGGGGGGTCATGATTTTATCAGTTAATGCCTCTCGAAAAGTTCTGCCCCTGTCTTTAGCAGAGCCAATTTCATATTGCTTACTTAAATTTTCTATATTGATCACAATATCGCTCATATGTGAATACCATTATACCTGTCAATCAGGATACACTTTCTAAATCATAAACATTTAATATTTGTGTAGCAAATGTCGAGTTAAGTCGCTATCGCGGCAAAGGACTATCCTTCTACTCCGCTCAGATGACGTCACACTGAGCGGAGTAGAAGTGTTAAAAACAGTGAATTCTCTATGCATTAAATTAGCGATCAACGGAAGCTAATTTATATTACATCCGCAAAATATTTCTCCACCCTCTTAAAATAAAAGACTCCACTTACTAACAGGCATAAGGCCACCAGAGAAGAAACAATTATCATTGCACCAGGCGCTGTGTCCGTACCTAATAGAGCCCAACGAAAACCCTCTACCACCCCAACCATCGGATTAATGCCGTACACAGTCCTCCATGGTTCAGATAATAAGCTGCTAGGATAAGCAATAGGTGTCGCGAACAACCAGAACTGCGTTAAAAACGGAATAATATATCTCACATCCCGAAATCTTACATTTAAGGCTGATAACCATAGACCAACACCCAGCGCCGTTGTAAAACCAAGCAGAAGAAAGAGAGGTAGCAAGATAACGGATAGAGTGGGGTAGATACCGTAATAAAGAGCCATAAGAAAAAATACTGCAAAGGCTATTACAAAGTCTATAAGTCCGGAAAGAATGCTGGCAACAGGAATAATCAGCCTGGGAAAATATACTTTTGTTATAAGCTCAGCGCTTCCCACCAAGCTGTTTGATGACTGACTCAGCCCGTTGGCAAAGAAGGTCCAGGGGACAAGTGCCGCAAAAGCAAAAAGAGGGTAGGGGATGCCATCGGAAGGAATCTTTGCCAGTCTGCCAAAAAACAGGCTGAATACTACCATGGTAAAAAAAGGTTGAATAATAGCCCACGAAGCTCCCAGGGCAGTTTGTTTGTAACGAACCTTAATATCTCGCCAAGTCAAGAAGTAGAGCAGCTCACGATATTCCCAAAGGTCTCTCAATTTGAGTGGAACCCAACCCCTAGATGGCTTAATGACCGTTATTGTTGAAGATAATGCCTGCTTCATTTCGTATCAATAATCTGGCGTACTTTATTATTATATAGTATGTTATGAAAACCGATTATATGAAACAACTCTCCAATTTCAAGCATTTTCTAGCAATCTACTACCTCAACGGTTCTTAATAGAAAGCTAAGAAATATCTGTGAAATATAATCAACTCTATTTTTTCAGTATTAGTAAATCTCTTTGCCTTTCATCCGATTAAAGGTGTTAGAAACAAAGTGGATGACTCTATCAAATTTGCATTTGCGACCAAAGTCCCAGTATCTGGAGTCCTTCATGAAGATATAGGACCTTCTTGTTTTTATGAGTAAGATGTTAAGGTCATTATCATCTATCTGAATCCGCCCAACGGCATAAGAGAGAGTTCTTCTTCTGGTTGGAGCCTGGCAGAAAACGGTCTTGATCCCCTCTTCTTTAAATAAATCTACCATCTCCACAGTAGGGTTTCCCTCCCTAACCCCATAATAAATGAACGGTCTTTCAAGTTCACTCTTGAACAAGGCCTTAGACTCAATTATCTCATTTTTTACCTCTTCTAAAGATGTCTTTGACAACCATTGCCCTTTACACCCGTACATGCCTATAGTCATTCCACCTTTTGCAAGTTCGCGTATTTGATCCCAGTTCATATAACTTACCTCTCTGCCATTAATCCTCTTTGTTTTACCCACAGTGTCAGGGCGAATAAAGAATGTGGCGGGATATCCATACTTCTTTAACAATGGGTAACAGAGGGTATAGAGTTCAATAAATCCTGTGTCAAATGTGAGGGAGAAGGACTGTTTTTCCACATGTAAGCTACCTCTTATATAAGCATCGACATCGCACAAAGGAATGATGGGTATATTATTCCTGGAAAAGTAGTCCAATTGCTCTTCAAAGCATTTGCAATGGATCCATGTGTCCAGGAAGTTTGTCTTATCTTCAGAAATATTCTGGTACTGTAAAACGGCAGCCCTGTTCTTTAAATATCCCATAATGCTTATAGTACGACTCTGCAAATCTTTTTGAATCTCAGAATAAGCTAAAAGTACTTAAAATTTGAAGTGAACTAAAGTCGTAGTAAAAAATAAATTTTTTATTTCTTAATAGACTCCAGAAACAGAGAAAGCGTAAATACATATTTAGAAAAATTGCCCCTCCAGCCAGAAACCATCTCCTGATTTATTCCGATTCTGTTGAGGGCATAAATATCTGAACCCCTTGATACAAAACCTGCCCTGGTAGTGCATGCCGATTTGTATGATCCGGAAACAACTTTTCTTATCTCTTCATTATAATTTCCATTTGGATAACAAAAATGAATGACATCTCTGCCTGTCTCTTTCTCTATGATCTCTTTCGATTTAGAAATCTCATTCTCAACTATATCTGTTTGCTCGTTGGTTAAGATCGGATGATTGACCGTATGAGAGCCAAAAGAGATATCAGGCTTGTTAATACCGTTGACTTCATCCCAGTTTACAAATGATCTATGCTCGTCTTCACTAATCGTTATGGTCTGTTCTTCAAGAAATGCTTCCAACTCAGAAATAGTTTTTAAAATGATATCATTAGTAAACTTTTTCAGATAGTCAATAAACTTAAATATTATCGGTTTACCATCACTCTTTGATATCAAATCTTTTAGTTTAAGGTTTATCTCTGGCGTAGAAACAATATTAACTTTTTCCAGGAGTACCTTCTTGTTTGCCAGTATCGGTGTGAGTAATCTATTTAGTCTCTCCTGCCAGTAACTGCATTCTGATGAGACAAAGCCTGTAGTCAAATAAACTGTCGCAGGAATCTTTAAGCGGCTTAGAACCGGATAGGCGGTGTCATGAAAATCTATCCACCCATCATCAAAAGTGATTACAACGCTGTCATCAGGTATGTTTTCCCATTTGTCAAAATTCTGTGACAAGAAGTCCATTGTGATTACATGGTAACTTTCAGTAATATATTTCATACACTCCTCAAAAGTCTCTCTTTTAATCAACAAACTGACGTCAAAAAAGGTATCGGACACACGATGGAACATCAGTATAGTAACCTTCCCTTTCATAAGGAACCTTTTATAAAAAGCAAAGATCCCGGAATAATAGAAGAAGAAGGCGACGATAGACTTGATATTCCTTCTAAGGCTTAACAAAAAACCTCCTTGTAGAATGGTATTATGTTGATGTATAGGAAGCGAGTTTATGAGGATTGAAAAAAGTAATCAGGTTTTCTCTCGGATTCTCCAGACTATCACGCAAAAGAATGCCACCACACAAAGCCATATTTGAGTTCCAAAAATATAGCCGGCAGCACAAATCCATATTTTATTTATACCGGATGAATACCATTTATCCTGAATAAAATACTTTACTCTACTGAATGGTTTTGTTGAAGAGCTATGTGTTCTGTGAGATTTTTTCTTAAAAACGCGCTCATCTGCTTTATGCGTTTCCCCTGAATAACCCTGAAAAATTGAATGAGAATCGTCTCCACTGTCATGTCCACTTGCGACATGCGTGTCATGTGTCTTTGCCGCATGTTTCGGCTTATGCCTACTTGCGGCATGTGTGTCATGTGTTTTCTCCGCATGTTTCGGCTCATGCCTACTTGCTGCATGCGTGTCATGTGTCTTCTCTGCGTGTTTCGGTTCATGCCGACTTGCAGCATGCGTGTCCTGTGTCTTCTCTTCGTGTTTCGGCTCATGCCTACTTGCTGCATGTTTGTCCTGTGTCTTCTCTGCGTGTTTCGGCTCATGCCTACTTGCTGCATGTTTGTCCTGTGTTTTATGGGTATCCACATGTTTCGTTTCATGTAATGATTTTTTTGGGGCGTGGGATAGGGTTTTTTTCGAAGAATGATCAGCTTTTGCATGTGAACTTGTGTGTGATGCCTTCGCGTGTGTTGATGAACCTGCACCTTTTCCACCTTGAGACAATTTCCTGAATACAGTCTTCTGCTTTTCGGCTTCTCGTGTCATTCCCAATTTACTATAGGCAAGAGACAGAGAATAGTGCACCTTTGCATAATCAGGGTTTATGTGTATAGCCTTCGTATAAATTTTGACAGCATCATCATACTTCGCCTTACAATAGTATGTATTCCCTAGCCCGTAAAGAGCATAAACATCATTAGGTTTTAATTCTATTGCCTGCTTAAACTCTTTTCCCGCTTGGTCGTATTTACCCTGCTTATAAAAATCAATACCTTTATTGTAATGTTCCTTAAAATTTCCCGCGCCATATGACGATGTCACAAAGGATATCAGGAGAAAGGCGACGAATAGTTTTTGCGCAAACAGAAATTTCTTCATTTTGTATTACCTGAAAAATAGTTTAAATGAATAATGGCCTTTAATTTACCAAACAAATAATTGACTGTCAAGGTACAAACGAACCATATGGCTCTTAAGTAATAATCATCACTTCCATAAATCACAATCCAGATTTCTGTACTGAACCGCTCCTGATATGTGCTCCAGACGAACAGTATCACTGTGATCAAGATCCGCAATTGTTCTGCCGACCTTGAGTATTTTATTATAACCCCTTGCAGAGATGTTGAGTTCGGTCATTGCC
>JABGRF010000389.1 GCA_018648405.1 Candidatus Scalindua sp. | reverse complement strand
GTACACTCTACTCTTACGTCTGCAGGTACACTAATACTTGGCGCTGTTGCGTCATTCACTGTTATCACAACAGTATCTGAAGCAGAATTTACCGTACCATCTTTGACTACCAGGTTGACATTTCTCACGCCTTTTGGCAAGGTTACAGTAGGAGATACTCCTGTTGCACTTCCTCCAGACCATGTCCATGAGTAAGTCAAATTATCACCATCAGGATCGCTTGATCCAGACCCATTCAAAGTAACCGATGCCAGGCAAGATGAATTTGCGTTAACAGTCTGATTCGGCCCTGCATTCGCAGTTGGTGGGCTATTGACAGAAAAAGTGTAATAACTATTATAACCACGTACAGAACTATAGGAATTATTAGAACTATTTACTAAGCTCAGTACGTTACCATAATTATCCCGTGTAGCTGAAGAGAGTGGTCTCCATGTTCCATTCACATTCAAACCCACATAATCAATATATGCCGAACTCGTAGCATTATTATATACTCGCACACTATAGTTTCCATTTGAATCCGGAAGATATGCTGATAGATCAAAGTCTCTCGTATAGTCATATGATGGATAACTGTAACTGCCTCGCGATTGCCAGCCTGCGTTATAGGTATATATATAATAAGTATTACCATCAGGAATGTAGTAACCCCTTGACACAAAGATGAATTCTCTTATTTCACCACTTGCAACAGGAATTTCCTGAAACTCCATATAAAACTTCTCACCCTCAGCCATCTCAAAATAATTACTATCAACAGTCTTTACGGTACCAAGGATATCACTTCCTGCCGACGTCGCAACATCTGGTGAAAGTTCCGTTACACTATATGGTGGTTGTATACCAGTATCCATTGCAACGTAATCAATTTCATGATATTTAACACCATGAGAAACGGAACGTAATCTAACCTCTACTGGATCACCGGTTGTTAGAAATGAGGAGAGATCAAATGCAGTTTCTGCATGTGCGAATCGAGCTTTCCAGCGTCCTCTCTCCTGCCAGTCACCGTTCTCGTCTTTCGTCTCAACTATTACTGCAGGAGGACCAACCATAGGCTTATCGTCACCTTCCCCGGTAAGGAATCCTATAGCCCTCAATACAAGCCTTGCTCCCTGAGAAACATCTATATTACCAAAATTAACAATTACCGTATCATCGCTGTAGGCTTTAAAGCCCGTATTATCCTTAACAGAAACAGAACCAAGTACATCAGAACCATCACCAGCTACAGCACTTGTCGGTGATATTAGAGATGATGGTGAATAAGCGACAAAATTGCCCTTATCATCAGGTGCAACTTCTACACCGGGAGCATGATCTAACAGGATCAGGGAAACATAGTCTGTAAAAGATGTCTCTTTTTCCAACTCCTGCACTTCAACAGGATATACCCCATCCTTTAATACCAAGGGCCTCATAAGCTTGTAGTAGTCAGTATATGCCCTGTTGGCTGCGCCACGCGCGACCGAATAGATATCATTGTCAGGCACAAATCCACTGCCATCCCAAGGTGCTACCCATGGACAGGAGGATCCTGAAGAATTTGTTTCCTGAGCTTCAAGCCGAAAAGTAACACCTGCTTCTGTCTTTTGAGCATTCAGCATAGAACCCAGACTAAATAGACATAATACAGCTACAATGCTTAAAAAATAACAATTTTTAAAATTTTTCACTTATTTCCTCCGTTTCATAAAATATCTAAAATAAATATTGTTTGAAGAAATCATCTTTGATAAATAATTGTTGTCCTCAAAGAAACAGCCGCTAATTATTGTCTTTCCAAGGATATCTGAGCTAATATAACAAAAAAAGCTCTACTGCGAGAGACGGCAATTAATACCATCCATGGCAGTAGAGCTTTTAAACTATTGCTGATTGATAGAGAGGCATCCATGCCTATCCCACCCTTACTATATTTTAAAGTATTACAATAATGTAATGAATACAATTTGGCAACATGACTTTTATGTATACGGAATGGGTATTAAAATTACCCATAATGCCGTCTATGCATACTAGATTCTCTTATTACATACACCCTGCATACCGACAGTCAGATAATTTGCACTAATCACTCACTGTATTCTTTTAGCAGATTTGTCATTGGACACTTGTCATTTGTTATTGCTGAACATGAAACTCGTAACCCACAACATGAATCACCTCTGTGCCCTTCGAGTGAGTACAAGTTCCTCTTTTTAATTCTTAAATAATTTTCCATTTGCGTCCTCTTGTCCTCGGCGTTTTTTGTCCGGGGAAGCGTCTTCGCGAGAAGCTCTTCTTTTATCTATCTATTTCCAAAATCTTATATGTTCCCTCTGTGACCTTAGTGTCTTTGTGTGATAACTGTTTTGTTTTAGATCTTCTTTCAATCCGTGTTTATATGCGTCCTATATCGTTCTTCAGTCTTCACCTGCAATCTCTGCGGGCACACGTGAAAATGCTCTGTTTTTTCCTCTTGATTTTAAATGCCCATCTTCATTATAATCCGTAAGTTATTACCCTATTAATTTTTACACATTTAACTTGTACGAAATGGATAAAAAAATGAGGAATCCTAACAGGAGTAATTCATCAAGTAAGAGAACAGATTCAATCTCAGGTTTTACGTTAATTGAACTTTTGATAGTAATGGTAATCATAGGACTGCTTGCCGCGTTTATCGTACCAAAGCTTATCGGACGGGTAGGCGAGTCGAAACTGACAGCAGCAAAAGCGCAAATTGAATTACTCTCCACTGCAATTGAGGTATACAAGCTGGACACCGGGAAGTACCCTTCACAGGACACAGGCCTTCAATCGTTGAATTCCAAGCCGGGTGATGTTCAGAACTGGAAGGGCCCTTACATGAAGAAGAATAAAGTCCCTAAAGATCCATGGGGTACTGAATATATATATAAATTCCCCGGTGAACATGGGGATTATGATCTCTTCTCTTACGGTGCAGACGGAACTGAGGGTGGATCAGGTGAAAATACGGATCAAGTCAGCTGGGAATAGAGGTGTATTCACTTTACCCTTGTACCCCACGTCATTGAATAAATACGTAGCGGAAACCTTCAGGTTTCCATTATCGTGTCTTAATGCATAAACAGAAGGCTTAAGCCGTTCCGCTACAGGTTACCAGGATACACCGAATTAATATTAACTCGCTATGCCATGTCAAAGTTAAAAGACAAAAACAGTAGACTTCTGGATGTCCTGCTGGAAGTGGGCAAGATAACAAGTGAAGATGTAGAGAAGATTGTACAGCTACGGGATAAAACCCGCGAAAAGACGGACAGGATATTATTGAACCTTGGAATCATCTCTGAAGAGGACTTGCGGGACGCGCTAGGCAATATATTCAATCTGAAAATCTGGAAAAAGAAGAAAGAAGAGGATCTTCCCGTAGTCGATTGCCTGCCGCAGAGTTTTCTACACTCCAACCGAATCTTACCAATCAGACAATACGACGGTTATCTCGATATTGCAATCACCGACCCCTCTGACGAATCACTTCTGGAAGTTATAGAATCTACAACAAATAGACGGGTGAATATCTTTGTAGGTTGTGAAAAAGATATTATTACCTCAATTGATGAGACGTATGAAGATGACACAGAGGAAGAGCAATCTGCCTTTTCTATAGATCATGATGTCGTTGATGATATAGAGAAACTTAAAGATCTTGCCCTGGAAGCACCGGTTGTGAGGCTGGTCAATAATTTTCTTAATAAAGCTCTGGAGATTGGTGCGAGCGATATACATATTGAGATGTTCGAGAACAAGCCAAAGCTCAGGTTTAGAATTGATGGTGTCCTCATTGACTATCCACCACCTACTCGTGACGTCTATTTTGCGACTATCAACAGGATCAAGATAATGTCAAACCTGAACATAGCCGAGAAAAGGCT
>JABGRF010000387.1 GCA_018648405.1 Candidatus Scalindua sp. | reverse complement strand
TTGGCAGCATATTTAACAAACAGCGTAAATTTGATTTGGCTTTAGAACATTATAAGCAAGCAATATCGCTGAGTCCGGATGACTACGAGGCTCATTTAAATATTGGCAACACATTTAAAGAACTTGGAAAATTTAAAGAGGCAGAAAAGAGCTACAGAAGATCAGCAACCCTCAAGCCCGATTATGCAATAGCATATAGTCGCCTTGGTAATATTCTTCAAGAGCAGGGCAAATTTGAAGAGTCGGTAAAAAGCCTCAAACGTGCAATAGTACTTGATCCGACTAATGCTGATATCCACAATAACCTTGGAACAACTCTTACAAAACAGGGCAATCTTGATGAAGCGGTAGAAAGCTACAAAAGAGCAATAAAACTAAAACCGGAAGGATACCAAGTGTATAGTAATCTCGCTTCTGCATTCAAACAATCCGGCAGACTGGAAGAGGCATTAGACAGTTGTAATAAGGCGATAGATCTTAATCCGGATTATGCTGAAGCAAATAATAATCTCGGTGCAATACTTCAAGAAGCTAATCAGCTTGAAAAAGCTGTTGTAAGCTATAAAAAAGCGATAGATCTCAAACCAGACAATCCAGAGTTATATAGTAATCTTGGTTCAGCACTTAAAGAGCTGGACAGGCTTGATGAAGCTGCCGAATACTGTCAACGCGCGATTACCCTTAATCCAAACTACGCTGATGCATACAATAATCTTGGAACGATATTGCAAGAAGGAAGCAATCTTGACAAAGCAATAGTAAATTACAAATTAGCCATCAAACACAATCCGAATCATGCTAGAGCACACAGCAATCTTGGCACTACATTACAGGAAAAGGGTAACACGGAAGAAGCAGTCTCACATTGCCGTCAGGCAGTAACACTCGACCCTGACCGTGCAGAACTACATAACAATCTCGGTGCAATACTACAGAAACAGGAGAGAATTGAAGAAGCAATAACTTGTTACGACATGGCAATAGAACTTGAGCCTGAATATGCCGAAGCGCATTTAAACAGATCATTCGCATTGTTATTGATCGGAAATTATAAAGATGGCTGGATTGAAAATGAATGGAGGCTTCAAGCAAAAGCTCATCGTCTGAGAAAATTCAACAAACCCCAATGGGACGGATCACCTCTCAACGGTAAAACTATTCTGATACATGCAGAGCAGGGATTTGGGGATACTATCCAATTTATACGTTACCTGCCTATGGTGCAAGCACAAGGAGGAAATGTTGTTTTTGAATGTCATAAAAGCCTGATTCGTCTTCTGAGAAATTATGAAGGTATCGATAAACTTATCGAAAGAGTGCCTAAACCAGATATCGAATTTGATACACAACTCCCTATATTAAGCTTACCTGGAATATTTGATACTACCGCAGATTCAATACCGTCTGATACACCTTACATTACGTCTGATCAAGGGTTATCACAACTGTTCAGCCTCAGATTCGGTACTGACTATAATTTTAAAATAGGAATTGCCTGGGCAGGAAACTCAGACAACAAAAAAAATCACATTCGTTCCTGCGCTCTAGCGGACTTCAATCCTTTACTAGATATACAGGGAATATCTTTTTACAGTATTCAAAAGGGACCTGCATCTGTAGAAGCAGACAGTACACTCAGGGAGATGAAAATTATTAATCTGAGTAACCAGATAAAAGACTTTGCAGACACGGCAGCCGTAGTATCTAATCTCGACCTTATTATCTCAGTTGATACTGCAGTTGTACATCTGGCCGGAGCACTTGGCAAACCGGTGTGGAACCTCATACATTTTGCACCGGATTGGCGCTGGTTGCTTAACCGTGACGACAGCCCATGGTATCCGGAAATGCGCTTATTCAGACAAACTAAATCAAACGATTGGACAACCGTGTTCAAACGGGTAAAAGAGGCGTTATTACAAATAGTCAATGATTCAAGAACAGTAACAACAGAATTTAATGAAATTACATTGCAACATAGCATCAGCTAAAATTTAAAGATTAAGAAATATGAGTTACATAGTAAAAGACAATAAAAACTTGTTTCAAAAAGCACTTAATTTTCAACAGGCTGGAAATTTTGCAGATGCGGAAATCATTTACAAAGAAATACTTGAAACTGAGCCGGAAAACATTGACTCACTTTTTTCCCTTGGAACATTAAAGTTACAACAAGGCAAGCTTGAAGAGGCGCGCTTGATACTTGAAAAGGCAACTACTCTCAAACCAGACCACGCAAACGCATACAACAACCTTGGAACCGTTTTTAAAGAACAGTTCAAACCTGACGATGCTGTAAAGAGCTACAAAAAGTCAATAACGCTTAGACCAGACTATGCAATGGCACACTGTAATTTAGGTAATTTACTTAAAGATTTAGGTCGATTTGAAGAATCAGAAGAGAGTTGCCGACATGCAATATCATACCAACACGACTATTCAGATGCACACAATAATTTGGCATCTACACTCCAAAAACAGGGCAGACATAGTGAAGCAATTATTAGTTACAACATGGCAATAAAATATAATCCGGAAAACATAAATGCGCATATAAACAGGTCTTCTGCATTACTATTAACAGAAAACTTTAAAGACGGATGGCCGGAATATGAGTGGAGATTACACACAAAAAATTGTAATTCCGGCACCTTTCACCAGAAACAGTGGGATGGTACAAGGCTTAATGGAAAGTCTATTCTAGTACACGCAGAACAGGGATTTGGCGATACAATTCAATTTATACGTTACCTTCCAATGATCAAGAGCCTGGGTGGATATGTAATATTTGCATGCCAAAAAAACCTCATTAATCTACTGAAAAATTGTGACGGCATAGACAAAATTATAGAACTGATGCCTGAAGTGGAGATAAATTTCGACACTCACATCCATCTCTTAAGTTTACCTGGAATATTCGGCACAAATATTGATTCAATACCATCACATACACCTTATGTTACAGTTGATCCAGAACTAGCAGAACAATGGCGGTTAAGGTTTGCCAATTGTAATGATTTCAAGATAGGTATTGTCTGGGCTGGCAGGCCAACTTATAAAGATCATTACCGTTCCTGTTCCCTTGATGATTTTGCTCCCCTGGCAGAAATCCCTGGTGTTACTTTTTATAGTCTCCAAAAAGGGCCTGCATCTGATGAAATATTAAATCCGCCCAAAGACATGAAAATTATCAATCTGGATAAAGAGTTGACTGATTTTTCTGACACTGCTGCCGTAATGAATAATTTGAATCTGATCATCTCCACTGACACTGCCGTTGTGCATCTTGCAGGAGCCATGGGCAAGCCCATATGGTCTATCCTGCATAGATCAGCAGACTGGCGCTGGTTTCTTGATCGAAATAAGAGCCCTTGGTATCCAACTATGCGCTTATTCAGGCAAACTAAATTTAATAATTGGAAAATGGTATTTGATCAGACGAGCGATGCATTATTACAAATACTCAATGATTCCAAAAAAGCAACAGAACATAATAAAAATACATTTCAACATAGCAGCAACTAAAATTAAGAGTTCATAGCACGGTATATTTTAACCTAAATAAATAAATTCCGAAGACACAGTATGCCTATCTATATCTTCTGAGATACTATGAAAAATAGCCAACTATCACTATGTATGATTGTAAAAAATGAAGAGGCTAATCTCGACTCCTGCCTTAAAAGCGTAAGGACTCTGGTTGACGAGATTATTGTGGTAGATACCGGCTCAACCGATCGGAGCAAGGAAATAGCTCTGTCACACGGAGCGATAATCCATGATTTCCCATGGAACAATGATTTTTCCTCAGCCAGAAACGAATCACTGAAATATGCTACGGGTGAATGGATCCTGATTCTTGATGCGGATGAGGTACTTGATACTAATGACCACTCTAGTATCAGGCAATTAATTGATGGAAAAGATGTGGACGCATATC
>JABGRF010000371.1 GCA_018648405.1 Candidatus Scalindua sp. | reverse complement strand
AAAGCGGCTGCAACATGCTGGCCCATTGAATCGTATCCTACGTAAAACTGACTTTGAGATATCAGAGCCGCAAATTGACCTATGCCACCCTTGTAAGTAATCAAATCAGGTTTAAGCTCTTCGATAAACGCTAAATCTTCATTAACCCTCATTATGGTCTTACCGCGTGCCTTCAGTCGATCAATTAACCTCTCAGTTCTCTCTATTTCATCCTCCCCAAATCCTTCATCCAGTATAACCTTAGCACCTTGTTCTATTAAATGTAAAACTACTTCGAATTCAAATTCGTCGCTTACCCTCTTATCATCATTTCCTCCCACACCAAAATTGACGGTGACAGCAAATTCTTTATTGTTAAACAACTTCTGATAAAAACCTTTTGCAGCTTCATTATATCTGGCAGGAACACTTAATGCGGGATAGGTAAAATCTTCTATCGTTCCTTCAAATACCTTGTTTAACCATTCATTAACATCTTCTCCTAATTTCCTCATCTCTTCATCAGCATGTGCTAAAGGCTCGAAAAGATAATAACCGGTATCTTTTTTAACTAATGGTAATAAGCCCAATTGTGTGACCCTGGAATTTGAGTCGATTATTGCATATTCACCAGGCTCCATATCTTTTGTTTCACTGTTTATGCTTTCCAGCGCATGCAGCCAGCTTTCCAGGCGTGAAATCAAGCCGCCCCTTCTCTGGTAATCCATAGGTATAATTTTTATATTTTCTTCACCACCGAATAATTCGTAGTTTTTGCTGTTTGCCAGGAAACAAATCCGGGCATTTGGAAATAACTTTTTTGATCTCTCAATTATTATGCTGGTTACGGCGACATCTGCCCCAATGGTAACACGAGAGAGGACAAATACCTTCTTGACATTGTTCCTATGAGCAGGCCCTACTTTGTCAGGAAGGATCAAATCCCTGACCCTGTCCAGCAAATCCTGTTGCGTGAACAAGCCGAATGCTTCCAGTGTTTTGTCTATATGGACTGCCTCTGGTAAATCTCTTATCAGCTGTATGACATAACTGAATATTTCATAATAAACATCCCTGTCGGCAGCATCAAAAGAGTCGTTTAACGGTTCAATAATATCCTTAAAAGTTGCATCAATTCCTGATTTGGCCACTGACTCATCTATGTGTGTTGCGAGATCGAACAGTTCCTTGACTCTTTGTTTATCAATCCCTATTCCCAGGCAATGTTCTTCCATTATTTTCTTTGCAATTACTTTTGCCCTCTTAGTCATGTCTGCCTCACTATTACTTGAAATGATCTACTTGTTTATTTGATATTCTTGAATAGTTATCACCGGATATGCCGTTTTGAATTTATGGTTATTTTACTATGCTTCAGCCCTTATTAAGTCCATACACGTCTGCACCACTTTTTCAGGTGTTATCATCGTCATGCAGCGCCGATCTGTGGGACACGTCTTAAGCTGGCATGGTGAGCATTCGATATCTTCTCTTATCACCTTACCTGTCTCATATTCTGATTCCGTATACTTTGGGCCATTAGGGCCCATCAGTACGACAACCGGCCGGTTAAGGGCTACCGCAAAATGCCTTGGTCCAGAGTCCAACGCTATTAAAAGCATGCACCGTTTTACGATCACCTTAAAAACGTCCAGGGAGATTGAGGCCCTTGAAAGGTTGATCAGACGTGACTTGGAAAGTTTTTCTATTTCATCAGCAAGTCCAATTTCACCGGGACCGCAAGTCAAAACTATATTACAATCAACAACTTCCTTTAATGAATCTGCCGTTCTGGCAAACCCCTCAGCCGTCCAGAGTTTCGACGAGCCGTAAGATGCTCCAGGACTCATCAGAAAAAAGGGTTTCTTATCGATATTGTATTTTTTAAATAACTCATTTGCCTTGTTTTCACATGCTTCGGAAATAAACATTTCCGGTTTTCCTGATGTTATCTTACATCCAAGTTGAGCACATAACTTTAAATAATAATCGCCCATGTAAGTTGGTAAAAATTTTCCATTTTCACTCAATCTTTTTATACTGTCGGTTAATAAAAAAGAACGTGAGTCCCGGTTGTATCCAACGCGTCTCTTCACTCCACCCAACCACACCATAAGCGCAGAACTGAATGAATTTGGGAATAAGAACCCCAAATCAAATCTTTCCATTCTAAGTTTATAGATCAAGCGTAAATATTCATTTGTGCCTTTTCCGAATACTTTACGAGAAGAAAGGTCCTCATTTTTACTCTTTTTTACTTTTGATACTAATTCAAGAACCTCATCAAACCATGGAGAACCGTCAATTACCCCTCTTAAATTCTCCTTAATCAGTAACGTTATGTGTGCATCAGGAAAGTTCTCTCTAATACACCTGAATGCAGGAGTTGCCATCACAACATCACCAACCCAATTGGGAGATCTGACAAGGATTTTGTTTGCCTTAATCATCTGTCCCATTTTGAATTGACTGCGGTAAATGAATTATATTTAATCGCGTAATGCTCCACATTCGCCTGTTTTAATTGTTTTGAAATCTCTTTGTCAAATGGCATGGTAAAATCCTTTATGTTTTCCCATACATCAGACGGAATCTTTTCAATCATATTTATTAATATTGAGTACATTTCCTTTGACGAATCATTGCAATACATATTTACATACCAGGGAATGGTCCGTTGTAACTTTGCAATGAAAAGATTATGTTCCTCACCAAAATCCAGACAAGTATCATCTGTGAAGTTGTCAAGGGCGTTCATCTTATCAAAATTAATAAAATTACCTTTTTTGCTTATTTCATAAGCCACCGTCCTGGGAAATGGATAAAAAATGGACCATCTGAAGCGGCCGGGCTTTATTGTACCGAGCAACTTTACTGTTTCAAGGATCTCTTCCCTGGTTTCATGCGGAAGTCCAAACATAACGAATGCTGAAGTGTGAAGGTCGAATTTGTGGGCACTTTCAAAGGCGCGGATTATGTCTTCATTAGTCATTGGGCGTTTGAGAATATCTTTTCTGATCCTTTCGCTTCCACTTTCTAATCCAAACTTAATAATCATACATCCCGCGTCCTTTAGCATTTTTGCTCTTTCGTCATCAAATGCTCTGATATGCGCATTGGCGACAAAAGGAACTTTTACTGCTTTTTGATACTTTTCACAAAATTCCTTAAGATATGTCTTACTGGAAGTGAATACATCATCATCAAATATAAATGTTGTAATATTATTATATTTATTTAGTAAATACTCAATTTCATCAATTATATCGTCAACTGAATGTCTCCTAATATAATTCAGGTCTTTTGTGCTGCTACCGGTTTCATCTTTATAACGTTCTACAATTGAGTGGTTAAAGCAGTATGTGCATTTGAACGGACAGCCTCTGGAGGTCATCATACGGACCCAACCACCTTCTGAATCGATCATCTTCTGAAAGTCAAAGATTTCATAGTCTTTTCTTGGTAAATCGGTCAATTTCGGCAAGGCCCTGACGTTATTCGAAATAACTTTCCCATTACTCCTAGCCCAGATGTTGCCAATTCGAGTAGTGTCAGCGCCTTGCTCGATTTTGTCAGCTAATTCCAGTACTGCTTCTTCGCATTCACCAACACAGACATAGTTAAAACACTCTTCTACTATGACCTCCTCAGGGACCATAGTAGAATGAACACCACCACAGGCAATTGGTATATCACAAAAGCTCTTAATAAATTTTGCTATTTTCAAAGCGTATTGGTATTGCGTGGTAACTGCGGAGAAGCCTATCAGTTGCGGATTGTATTCTTCTATTATCCTTTTAATCTCTTTGTCATCGGGTAGATTACCCAGTTTTTCGTTCAAATTGATCAGTTTTGTTTCGTGACCATGTTTCTTTAATACGGCAGAAATAAAGACAACTCCGAAATTAAAACCGACTTGTGAGTTTATGTTAGGATATATTAAAAGTACCTTCATAGGTATTT
>JABGRF010000385.1 GCA_018648405.1 Candidatus Scalindua sp. | reverse complement strand
TAGTAGAGGAAGCATTAAAGATAACAGCAGATATATGTGTATATACGAATGCGAACATACGTGTGGAGGAAGTTGAGTGAGGGAGTTGACACCCAGGAAGATAGTTGAAGAACTAGATAAATATATAGTAGGTCAAAAGGAAGCTAAGAGAGCGGTTGCTATAGCAATAAGGAACAGGTGGAGAAGACTGCAGCTTTCTGATGAATTGCGTGAGGAGGTTATGCCCAAAAATATTATAATGATAGGTCCTACCGGTGTGGGTAAGACTGAGATAGCACGGAGAATAGCAAATTTAGTAAAGGCTCCTTTTTTGAAGGTGGAAGCATCTAAATATACAGAGGTTGGTTACCATGGGCGCGATGTAGAGTCCATGATAAGAGATATCGTAGAGATAGCCGTTAATATGGTGCGAACAGAGCAGATGGAGAAAGTGAGCGTGAAGGCAGAAATGAATACAGAGAATCGATTGCTGGATTTACTGCTTCCATTGCCAGTGTCAAATGAAGCACCTGAGAGCGTTAGTGTAGAAGGTGTAGATGAGGACAAGGATAAAGTAGTTGCAGTTGTAGAAAAACAGGAAACAACTCGCGAGAAGTTCAGGAATAAGTTGAGACAGGGCAAGCTTGAAGACCGCATGGTGGAGATCAAAACACAGGAAAGGCCTGTCGTTATGCAGGGCATTGTTGCCGGAATAGAAGAAATAGGGGTAGATTTTCAGAATGTAATCGAGAAAATGATACCGCCAAAGACACAGGTCAAAAAAACTCCAATAAGTGAAGCACGAAAAATTATCAAGCAGGAAGAGGCTGAGAAGCTGATAGATAAGGAAGAGGTTACTAAAGATGCGTTGCATCGTGCCGAGAACATGGGAATAATATTTATAGACGAGTTGGATAAAGTTGCAAGTCGTGAGTCAGGACATGGGCCTGATATATCACGTGAGGGAGTACAGAGAGATATATTACCTATTGTGGAGGGCTCTACTGTTGTTACCAGATATGGCATGGTTAAAACAGACAGGATTTTGTTTATAGCTGCAGGAGCATTTCACGTTTCAAAGCCTTCAGATTTGATACCTGAGCTTCAAGGCAGGTTTCCAATAAGGGTTGAGCTGAAGGATCTAGGCAAAGAAGAGTTTATAAGGATTCTTACAGAGCCTAAGAATGCGCTGATAAAACAGTATACCGAACTACTGAAAACCGAGAAGGTAAACCTCCAATTTAATAAAGATGCGATTGAAGAGATAACCGATATGGCAGTTAAAATAAACAAAAGAAGCCAAAGCATCGGTGCAAGAAGACTGCATACGGTAATGGAGAAACTGTTGGAAGATGCTTCTTTTGACGCTCCTGATCTAGACGACAAGAATATAGTAGTTGATGCTGAATACGTGCAGGATAAGATGAAGGATATTGTAAAAGATGAGGATTTAACAAAGTATATTCTATGATCCAAGCGTTATTAATTATCTGATATTGTAAATTGGTATAATATCTATTATGTAAAAAAGTTTTTTAAGAATTAAGAAAAAATATAAGTTTCGATCTTTATCTTGATTTCTTTCAATTGAAAACAGTTTATTTGTAGTTGTTACACTTCCGCAAGTCTAAGATTCTTTTCAATTTGATTAATGAATGTTTGAATTCCATTGTAGTTGAATTTGGAAAAA
This sequence comes from Candidatus Scalindua sp., assembly GCA_018648405.1. Lineage (GTDB taxonomy): Bacteria > Planctomycetota > Brocadiia > Brocadiales > Scalinduaceae > Scalindua. The sequence continues at coordinate 2,278 of JABGRF010000385.1, read as the reverse complement.
CATAGTTTGAACTCTTAAGACTTCCAGCCTTTAAACAAAATAATCTTAAAAACATAAAAAAGGTTTATTTGCGTAAGAAGTTTGCTCAACTGGAATCCAGCTGCCAATTGGAGGAAAAAGACTGAAGAGTTCTATGACCAGCTTGAAGAATAATGCTGAAACAAAGAAAAGATTTCTATGCATGTTGCTCTTGGTGGTTAGTGCGGTTTTATTTGTTGCCTTTGGCTGCTGTATATGCTTATTTCCTAAGTCTGTTAACTGGGATTCAGCTCGTGGTATCTTGGCTGCTAAACAGTATGAAGTCGGGATTTTCCCTAATATTGTTACTCTTGCTACAGCAGATTCAGATAATATGGATAAGCAACTCCTTAACCAGGAGGCTTATCGCTCGCCGGGTTACCAGGCAATACCACTCCTGTTTCGTTCATTCGGATTGCCATGGGGAATGTCCGTCAAGTTGACAATGCTTCTTTTTTTAATCATGGGTTTTATTGCTTGGTGGGTGTGCTATGGCCTGATATTGACCAACAAGCATGTCGTGCTGTTCCTGACACTGATAATCCTCTGTTCTCCATGGATGATAAAGAATATCAATATTTAGCATGGTGGTGATATACTTATCTTTGGATCAATTCCAGTTATCCTTCTGGTGAACTTTATGGCGTTATGGTTTCGCTCCAGTTTCATGCGGCACGGATTCGCAACCCTCGGAGGTTTCTTGCCTGTATCAGCATTTCTTCTGAAGTACAGCAGTGTTTTCGTTGGGATTGGGATAGGCATTGGCTGGCTGGTGCTGGCTATACGTGAACGTAGAATACGCTATATCTTTTTGTTGTGGGGAGTAGGAGCAGTTGTAGGCTTAATGGTGATTATAATGTTGGGATATCCTTGGGGACCAACACCTTCGACAAATGCAACCAGTTCCATACAATGGAAGAACGGGCTTCTGGCACTAGGGACATGGCCTGTTTCTATGACTGGCCTTTCTGCATGTATAGAGCGTGGTCTGTGTATGTTTGGGGAGTCTTCAGAAAGACATTCCTCAGCGAGACATGTATGGGCCCCGATGGTTGGTCTGTCTTCTTTCTTCATTCTTTGTGCAATGTTATATCGCTATCTCTACTCAAAATCCTCAACGTCTTGCAGAATTCAGTGGTTCAGAAGAGTACCAGAAAATCCATATGCAATCCTAATGCTTTCTGCTTTTACAACGGATGTTTTATGTTATACAGGTATTATATTGATGGGTAGCGATGTAGAGGTCAGCTCACGCCTTGCGAGGATGTCTGGACTCCTGGCCCTGCCGTTTGTGTTTGCCTTTTCAGTTCACTTCTTGTTAAGTTGCCGGGGAATAAAAAAAGTACCTGTTACAATATTTATAATTATCCTCTTTTTTGTCGGGCCTTTACTAGGTTTTGTGCGTCTGATACGCTTTGATGCACCAAATCTTTTTCATCCTCAGTTATGGATAAATTCATCTACATCTATCAGGAATACAGAAGTTGGTTCCACAATTGCAGAACAGCAAGCCTTTTATAACGAGGTGCTATTTTATATTCATTCAGAGAACACCGTGTTGCTTGTTACAAAACCGGACATGCTATTTGCAATACCAAGGCAGCGGTGTCTGCTGGTCTATGTAATAGATAAGGGCTATACTGCTAAGCAGCTGCATGACATGCAATTCAGAGGCAACCCTGAGGGTGGAGTTGTACTGCTATTGCCCAGGACGCTTAGGGTTGATGGGAGAGCATCAGCCCTTTGCTCTGCCTTTACGGGAATAGATGAGTGGAAGTGCGTTACGCTCAGGGAGGGCCCAGATTGGGATATGTGGATATCATCAGTTTCGACTCAACTTAACCATTCTTACATTGATGAAAGCTATTGACTGACAAGGATTTAGTGTCGCCTCTAATACAAAAGTAGCCATTTTCTTGTATATATTTACTTCGAAATATGTCAAATAATATGATATAGATATGATCGCTTAGCAGAGAATAATCATTAATGAAGTGTGACGGTCTTATGGTTTGCTATTAGTGCTCATGATATAATAGTATTTTTTTATGGTAAGGTTTTATTAAAATGGGAAAAGTAGGGTATTCATCCTTGATTAGTGTTGTTCTTCCAACTTTCAACAGGGAAAAACACTTACCAAGAGCAATAAAAAGTGTTTTAAATCAGACATACAAGAATCTTGAATTAATCATTGTAGATGACGGTTCAACTGATAATACTGAGGCTATTGTGAAAGATTATTCTGATACGAGAATACGTT
>JABGRF010000329.1:2745-3958 GCA_018648405.1 Candidatus Scalindua sp. | reverse complement strand
TATCGCAGAGGATGTTGCAGTTGCTACAGAAGAACTGTTCAAGACGATGGTTGCGATGGATTTGAAGCATGACAGTTCTCTTTTGGCAGAAGAGACATACGTCCAGACTGATATTTCTGGTTTTGTTAGTTTTATGGGCAAATACCATGGTACTGTTGGTATATTCTGTTCTAAAAAATTCGCTCTGAAAATTGCATCTGGCATGTTGATGGAAGAGATGACGGAAGTTAATGCTGATGTAATTGATACAGTTGGTGAAATAGCCAACATGGTCGCAGGAAATGTGAAAACGAAAATTACTGAAAGTTATGGTGAGATGGAACTCTCTGTTCCAATTGTGATGCTTGGGAATGGAACAGAGGCTAACGCAAACGAAAATGCCTTAATTTCGCTTCATACTAAGGAGTCGTGGATGTTGACGAGTTTTTGCTTAGATGATGACATCTTTAAAGTAGGTTTGTTGCTTAAAGAACTTGCAGGATAATAACGGCGGTGAAGTTAGTTGATTGAAGAAAGTTTACTCCCTATCTGTTTATGGAAAATTGGCAGTGTTAGAACTGTTTTGGTAGTATTAATAATCACCGATAAAAAGATTCAAAAAAATATGAATCCAGCGTTGTTGTTTTAACCATTATTTTCCAATCGTACAGTCATGATAAGAAAAGAGAAAAAGGGTGAATTTATAGAGAACGGTACTTTCTCTACAAAATATCAGTTCAGTATCAACAAGAGAGTAAGCAACTCGAAGCTGTCGAAATCAAAATATAGCTCTCTACTGCAGCAGCAAAGCCTTGATCCTGTCAAGATAATGACTGATCAGGAGAAACGCAAGACATGGTGGATGTTTCAAGATGGATTCTATGTGGAGAATGAAGGTATGTCCGGTGATGACGTAAAAGAGTTTGCCTTGAAAAAGCCAGGAAAGAAGAATAAATAACAATGGAAGAATTTCCCAAAAAATTAACCGCGTATTTAAATACACTTGATGAGAAAGAGAAGGTTGAAAAGACCAGGCTGTTTCAATCATTAGTAGAAAAAGCGCAATCCCATAAATTCCAGAGTCCTCGTTTCTGGGCAATGAGGCAGGTTCTCTCAGGTAGGTCGCTGGAACAGATAAAGAGAAACATTAGAAAGAGAACCATTCCGAAATCGGATAGACACAGACAATAGAGATAAAAGAGTCGGAGTCGTCTGATAGGAAAAAGAGAGTGGT
>JABGRF010000329.1:0-2645 GCA_018648405.1 Candidatus Scalindua sp. | reverse complement strand
CACAGACAATAGAGATAAAAGAGTCGGAGTCGTCTGATAGGAAAAAGAGAGTGGTGTTGCGGTAGTAATCAAGAAATGAAAGAGTGGTGTGCGCGACTATTCTTTCAAACTAACATCTCATCACACTAACAAAATAAGAAGAAAACAAAAAAGTTAAAATTTCTAAAATGCTAATAAAATAAAATTAAAATCAAAAAGATAGAATAATAAATACTCACAAAAGTCTCGCACACCACAGAAAAATTGTATATATAAAACAGAACAAAATCAAGTTTAAAACTTGCAGCCACGCACCCTCTCGGTACAATAAACTAACAGCGAACAGGACATAATAACTGTCTTGATATTCAACAAGCCTGAGGCAGTATATCAAAAATCAAATCATTACATTAAAGTATATTTGATTTCTCCAAATAACGTATTCCTTTTCTCCTCAACGCCTTACAGCCTGTAATCGCAGATTCCTCTTTTCTGTAATTTGATTAGGCACACTCTTTGCGATCACACTAAGGCAGGTGAAAAGGCATCTTCACTGTAATTAAATTAATAATCTGTTTAGCATGTCCGTAACGGTATGCCCCTTCAGGCTCCTTTCCTACCGTTACGGACATGCAACTTAAAAAATATTGTATTTTTATTTTGCATGACGAACAAAGTCCGCTCAGGTGGATGGTGACAATAACGTAAATCATGCAATTCCGGTTTGGTTGAAAACGAGTTTCGACTACAGGATTAAAGAGGATATTATATGATGATCAATAAACTGGAAGAAGGTGAGACTCTCTATGCTGAGGGTAAACTGGAAGAGGCAGAAAACTGTTTTCTGTCTGTAATCGAAGATGGCTCAAAAAACAAAGTGGCGCTTAATAATATGGGTGTTATTGCCTATAGAATGAATGATATAGAAAAAGCAGTTGATTATTTTACAAAGTCTTTGAATGAAGATCCATATTTTGAAGACGCTATAGTAAATCTTGTAGATTTGCTTGATGCTCTGGATAGTTCGCATCTTTTAGCATCTTATTTCGGAGATGTTACTGAGTTCGACCCGCAGGTAAATTAGAAATCCGGTGAAATGGGGAGGATGGCAACGTCTTTCTCAGAACCCTAAATAGTTTTTTCTTCGTTCGGGCTCTGATTGTGCTTCCCGCAATCAGGGCCCACCTCCTTTATGCCCTATTTAACTGAACGTATCGGCCGGACATGATTGCTGGCATTATCGTATACCCATAATGCATTACCACCGCCGTAACCACCAGTGAAGCGTACACTCCAGGCACCGTCCATAAAACCGGCGCTGTCATTTTCATCACCTGTCCAGATACCGATCTGTTTCGCATCAAAAACGGGATCTATGTAAAGTTCGCTGGTATTTATATCAGGTTCCAGCAATGATATTGCTTCTTCCACTGTAGGCAGTCTCCAGTCGGTATACCCTGCGTATCCCTTGTCGTTTAAATCATTTAACCATTGCTTCGCTTTAGGCCAATCCATCTCTTCATCAGAACCGGACTGATGCCAGACCAAGCCGGTGGAATGATCTATTACCACACTGTCATCACCTACAGACTTATTCTCAAAGCTATTATTGATTGTACTATGTCCGTAAAATCCATAATTATGCTTGTTGACAATAAAAATGTTCGAGATGTACTGTACTTGCAAAGCAATTAAATCTCTATAAGACGAACGCAGGGTTATTTGTGACCTTTCCTTTGCCTTTGTAACAGGAGCAAAAAGAAGCACAAATGATATGATGGCTATATGTAGTAGATATTTTTTCATTTTATACGTTTGTTGAGAAATTAAAAAGATAAGAGAAAGCATTGAAACCATCGATTATAAACTCAGGAGGGAATTAGGCAAGCTTATTTTGATTCAGGCTGTATACACAGGTTTTGACTTCATTAGAGGACGATGGAGAGGGATATGGCACAGATTGCAACGTTCCTGTCTTTCTCTTTCATTCGTGAAATTTGTGTCTGATATTCAGTTTTTTAATCTGTCAAACTTTCTCTCTTCGTTGCGTGGATCATAAGGTCCCAGGAAGTGTACAAAATCTATGAACAACTGTTTGTCAAAGCTGTTGAGCATTTTTTCCTTCATCTCTACAAGGGCTTTGAATGGCCTTACCGCATCTGAATATGGCCTTCTCGATGTCAACGCGTCATATACATCAATTATGCGTGCAATCTTACCGCAAAGATGTATCTCGTATTTTCTGAGCCCATACGGATAGCCGGAACCGTCATAGTTTTCATGATGCTGCAATGTAATAATATACTCATGCTCCATCGTACATCCCGCCTCTTTTAATACTTCAACTCCCAATTCAGGATGTTTTTTTATTTTCTCAAATTCTTCCTTTGTCAGTTTTCCATTCTTATTTAGGATCTCGGTACTGATCCTGGTCTTGCCAACATCGTGCATGAGTATACCTGAACAGAGGTTCTTTAACTCGTCATCATTAAGGCCAATATTCTTCCCAAACAGAGTGCCCACAGCCGCTACGTTTACTGAATGAGTATAGGTATAGTGTTCATGTACTGCGATTTTAAGCAGACTGTGCGCGGCATGACAATCTTGAAGAATGTAATCTACCATGTTGTATGCAAATGCCTTTGTTCTGTTTACTATTCCGGTTT
>JABGRF010000384.1 GCA_018648405.1 Candidatus Scalindua sp. | reverse complement strand
TATTTTGAAAAGATAACTTAATTAAAGAAGACTATTTTTATAAATCACAATATGCCACTCATAATCGAGTATCACAGATCTTCTTTGCTCTTCCATATCTCACATACCCTAATTATGTAGCAGCTAAAGCCTCGCATTAAAAATTTTTTCCATCTCAATATTCGAAACCAACTCAAGCAACTGATCACGAATGACCTGTTCTGATGCCGAAAGATCTACTGTAGAAAAACAAATTTTATGTCCCTGTATGTCTACAGATTCATCCATCATTTCACCAATAGATGGATGCAACAAAACCCCTGTAGCATATCTTGATCTTGGATTTTCATCTTCTTCCTGCGTTCTCAAATAAGCATAAATTTGATAAAGATAGCCACTTTTTAGACCTCTATCCCTGTAGTGCCCTTTTGCTGTGATCGCCGCAAACTTTGTATCAATCACAATTTTCTGGTTCAGCTTTTTGCTTTCCAGAATGATGTCGGTTTGCATTGAGGGAAGAATCTTATCAATCAACTCTGTTTTTTGATCAACTGGCCACTGAATCCTTGATCCAGCTTTTACTGTCCAATCTCTAGACAATGTTGCCGCATAAAACCCCGCAATGCCTTTCTCAAAAAGTTTGCGCACCCATTTTTCACTTCGATCTGCTTGCTGATGAAACTGGTCTCCTTCACGCTCAGTTGGTAGTGCTAAGTTAAAAACAAGGCGTGAAGCCATCACCATCTCTTTATCTTCTATATCATGATGCCCAAACCGCTCACTAACCACTTGGTTATTGGGTGGTCTCTCACCAACAACACCCATCCGCAGCAAACTATGCGAAAGTTTCCGACAACGATGTGATAAATCTTGGTCTTGCACTCGCTTTGCAACAGCATCCAGTGCAGCTCTCACATACTGATTGCGAGGCGTATTGACACTCAATTCATCAAATCGGCAGGCAATTTTCCCCTTGGAAAGCAGAGAATCTCTTGCTGTCTTTAGATGATCGATACGCCCTCTCATCCGAGAAAGCGTTCTCTCTTGATGCTGATATCCATAGGTCAGGTTGCGCATTAACCTTTTCTCAACCAAATATATCAAAATTTCAGCCAAGAGATCTGGAATATCATCAGGAGCCTCATCTGTAGAAAACTTCCCGTAGCTCTGATGCTCGAACAGCTTGTGCGCATAGAACATCAGGAACCATAGATTGCGCACAGGAATTTTTCCAATCAGATTCGAATTGATCTTTTCTGTTTCTATTGGTTCTTCCACAGAGTTATGCTACATTTTCCAGAGATAGAGCATCTATAGCTGTTTTCGCTCGAGCAGGATTATCAAACCAATATTCATTATCTAATGTTGGGGCAATCTCTGTCTCCACGATCTGCCTGTACCACTCCGAACCGTTCTCTATTTGATCATCAGCTTTTGGGGTAACAAAACTATGACCAATAAGGTACTGCTTACCTAAAGAGGGATCCTCTTCAATCTGTTTATTTAACTCATTAATGCGTTTTTTTATTTTTTCTGCCAGTTGTGGCTCTATACCGCGATCCGTTAACCACTTTTTCCACTGTTCGTTCAGTGTTGGCTCCAGATTTTTAAAAGCAAACCGTCGGCGAAGTGCAAAGTCCACCATTGCCAATGAGCGGTCTGCCAAGTTCATGGTTCCAATCACATAGAGATTAGGTGGAATATAGACTCGCTCATCCTCTTCCTCTTTTTTTCTGTAACAGAGCTCAAGCGCCTCGTCCGGACTCCTTTTATCCGCCTCCAGCAATGTCAACATCTCCCCAAATATCTGCGCTGGATTCCCTCGATTAATCTCCTCGATTACAATCACAAATTTTTCATTAGGTTCATTCTTTGCTTGAGTCACTATTTCCAGAAATGGACCGTCCACCATTTTCAATCTACTGCTTTCACCTCCAGTTGGCCTCCATCCTCGAATGAAATCCTCATATGAAAGATTTGGGTGAAACTGGACAGGGCGCATATTATGGCTATGATTTTCTCCAATCAGTGCATAAGCCAATCGTTTTGCCAGCCAGGTTTTTCCTGTCCCTGGCGACCCTTGGAGAATCAGATTTTTCTTTTGTTTTAAACTATTCAGAAAACCAGCTAAAGCCTCTTCTCCTAGAAAACCACCCTCCTTAATAATTGAGTCTACTGTATATATATCACCCGCCATCTCATCATCCTCTGAAAGTTTCAATTTATGTAAATACCATATAAATATTGATAGTAAAATAGGATCAACTTCTGATTCTAAAATTTGAGCCTCTACTTCCTCTAGAATATCTTTATTTTGGATAGCCCACATCTTATTATCAGAATCACTCTGATTTATCGATAAATCAAATTTGTTATTCATCCAAACAACTAGCTTTTTCAAGTCAGAACTATTCAGTAAAGTCGAATATTTCGTTGGACTAGACAAACTAAACATTCTTTTTATAGGCGCCCATCCCATATTGTTCAGTTTGTCTGAATTTACTTCAGTTTTATACCATTCGCATACTTTTTCGTACATTTGAACAGAAGGGTCTCTGAGTATTTCTTGAGTTTTTTCGAGTAAAATATCTTTCAAGTAATCACAGTTAATCTGTGAAATTGAACCAGGCTTCACAGAACACACTCTATTGTGGCCTAAACACCACAATTCTTCAATAACGTCATCACCAAGATCACTACTCTTGCGAGTAACCTCATCATGAATTTCTTGGAATCTATCATGCCACTGTTTATACGATGTATTTGTTGTTTCGTGTACCACCTCATCCAGCTTATTTTCCTTAAAATCAACAAATATATCATTCAAACTATTATTATCTTTCAAAACAATACTTACTCCATGATCCAGTAAAACATTAAAGAATAGAAAACAATTTGATACGCGATTTTTAGCATTACGATCTAAGTTTTCATACAATATATCAATATCATTTTTTTGCTGACCAAGGCATTCTACTCTACCCCAAAACCTCCGACAACTATTTTTTCACCTTTCTACAATACAAAAGTAAAGACCTGCCCCCTTTTATAGGCTGGGCGGATTTGGTGCGCTATTTGAGATTCCACTCGATCGCTATAAAAATCCACTGCTCGTCTCGGGTACCGATGGCGTTGGAACCAAACTGCGCCTTGCAATGGAGATGGGGATTCACAACACCATCGGTATTGATCTGGTCGCGATGTGCGTTAATGATCTGATTGTGCAAGGGGCAGAGCCGCTCTTCTTCTTAGATTATTACGCCACTGGTAAACTGGATTCAGCCATAGCGGTCGCGGTGATTGATGGTATCGCCACGGGCTGTGAACAGGCCGGAGCCGCGCTAATCGGTGGTTAGACCGCTTAAATGCCTGGAATGTATAGTGATGAGGACTATGATCTTGCGGGCTTTAGTGTTGGTATCGTTGAGAAGAGTGACCTAATTGATGGGACAAAAGTGAGTGCTGGTGATACCCTCATCGGTATCGCCTCTTTTGGTCCACACTCCAACGGCTACTCACTGATTCGTAAAGTGATAGAAATGAGTGGAGCCGATCTGAAAAGTGATTTTGATGGTCGTCCGTTAGGGGAGCAGCTACTCACCCCGACTCGAATCTATATTAAACCACTTCTTAAGCTGATGAAAGAGATCGATCTCACCTCTTGGGCGCGACATTCCATCTTTAACTGGCTACAAGAGCAGGGAAATATTATTCAAAGCGAGATGCTTAAAACTTTTAACTGTGACATTGGAATGGTGATTGCTGTGGCAGAGAAAGATGCGATAACTGCAATTAAAACTCTTATTCAGCAAGGAGAGGTTGTCTGGAGGATTGGTGAAATCACCTCCTGATAAAGCTTACGAGAACTGATGCCAGAAAAGATTACCCAGAGAACTTGAGAATGCTCAAATATTACGATGAAGCTACGGATAAGACATTTCATTTTTTAACTAACAATCTGGAATTGTCCGCTGATTAAGATTTGACGATCTAGTAGTGGTTGAGTGAAGTGTTTGCTGGTGTAC
>JABGRF010000130.1 GCA_018648405.1 Candidatus Scalindua sp. | reverse complement strand
TATAAACAATATTATGGAGTGAGGAATGACTAAAATATATGTATTTCCGGGTCAGGGATCACAATCTCCCGGAATGGGTGGGGAGTTGTTTGATCAATTCCCGGAATTAGTGAAGCAGACTGACGAGGTGTTAGGATGTTCTATCAAAGACCTCTGCCTGAATGATCCTGATAAAAGACTTGGTCAGACAGATTATACACAACCGGCACTGTATATTGTGAATGCACTTACTTATTTGAGTAAAACTGAGAATTTAGAACTTCGTCCTGATTTTGTTGCCGGGCATAGCCTCGGTGAATATAATGCGCTTTTTGCTGCCGGTGTATTCGACTTTATAACAGGTCTGAAGTTAGTGCAAAGAAGAGGACAGATTATGGTCAAGGTAACCGGGGGAGGTATGGCGGCAGTTATTGGCATGCAACCTGATAAGATCAAACAGGTTTTAAAAGATGCATCTTTTGAGTCAATCGATATTGCAAATCTTAATTCTCCGAAACAGACGGTAATCTCCGGACGAAAAGAGGATATTGATGCGGTTAAGACTGTCTTTGAAGATGCGGGCGTCAGGCTGTTCATTCCATTAAAGGTAAGTGGTGCATTTCATTCGCGCTATATGCAGGAGGCTCAGAATGAGTTTGCAGATTTCCTGAAGAGCTTTGAATTTCAACCTGTACAGATCCCGGTAATTGCTAACTTTACGGCAGCCCCTTATCAAGACACTGAAACCGTGAACAACATGGTCCAGCAGATCAGCAGTCCGGTGCGCTGGGTAGAGTCTATTCAATATCTAAAACAGCAGCCTGAACCTGAATTTGAAGAGGTTGGTCCGGGTAATGTATTAACCAAATTAATCAAACAGATAACGTAAAAGTGCCTAAAGTTTAAAACTAAAAGTTTTTTTCTTAACCTTTTAATAATACATATGGAAAAAATGGTAATTGAGGGTGGCTTTCCATTAAATGGAAAGGTCAGGGTTAACGGGGCTAAAAATGCTGCGTTGCCTATCATGGCTGCGTGTCTCCTGTTGAAAGGTACGTCGAAGTTAAAGGGTATACCTGAGCTTACAGATGTATCAACCCTTTGCAAGATTCTTAACGAGCTCGGTGCAGATACAGTGAAGTGCCCGGATGGTTCACTTGACATTACTGTCAGGGATGAGAAAAATATAATAGCCCCATATGATCTTGTCAGGACGATGAGAGCGTCAATTTGTGTTCTGGGACCTCTGCTTGGAAAACGGGGAATGGCGCAAGTGTCTATCCCGGGCGGGTGCTCAATTGGCTCCAGACCTATAGATATTCATATTAAAGGTGTGGAAGCGCTTGGTGCTAAGGTTGAAGTGAAGGATGGATATATAATCGCCACAGGGGATAAGATGAAAGGGAGTGAGGTTTATCTTGGGGGACCTTACGGCTCAACAGTTTTGGGTACCTGTAATGTTATTATGGCTGCTGTACTTGCAGAGGGAAGGACTATAATAGACAATGCTGCTTGTGAACCTGAAGTGCAGGATCTTGCTCACTTTTTGAATAAAGCAGGAGCAAACATAACCGCAATCGGTGAAAGCAATCTTATTGTTGATGGTGTTGATGAACTCAACGGAGTTGAATATGAGATAATACCCGACAGGATTGAAGCCGGAACGATTATGATTGCAGGCGCAATAACCGGTGGGAACATAACATTGGAGAATGATGCTTCGTGTTATCTAGCTTCAGTTATAGATAAATTACGGGAAGCCGGTGTTGATATTGAGACGCCTGACGCAGGTGTGAATACTCCAGGCAGTGTAAGCAGTGGTGAATGTACAGTAAAGAGCAACGGGGATATTAAGCCGATAAATATCACTACGTTACCGTATCCGGGCATGCCTACTGACATGCAGGCACAATTCAGCGCACTGCTGAGTATCGCAAACGGGACGAGTATCATAACAGAGAGGGTTTTTCCGCATAGATTTATGCATGTTGCAGAGCTCAACAGGTTGGGTGCAAACATAAGAAATGACGATGCTATTGCAATTATTAAGGGTGTATCGTCGCTTTCAGGGACAACAGTCATGGCATCTGATTTAAGGGCAAGCGCATCGTTAATAGTTGCGGGATTGGCGGCTAAAGGTGTTACAGAGATCAGACGACTTTATCATATTGATAGAGGATATGAAAGACTGGAAGACCGTCTGACAAGCCTGGGCGCAAAGATTTGGCGGGAAAAGGAGTAAAAGTCACCTCTAAAGGCACATCCTAAAATAATTTACGTTGAATATTCAGTCAATTTATATTAAATTATAGACTTTTATTGTCAGTGTATTTCATCTGGCAATGTAAGTGTTGTAAAGTGTTGTTGAACCACAACCGGAAGCAGGTAACGGAAATGGGTATATAGGCATATCTGTTTGTCTGTGAAATGGTTGTAACTGATTTGTTGATTGGTAGTTACGTGGTGTTTTGCTGCAGTTATGAGATTTTGACACTTTAGTTTTACTACGCGAGGTTCTACTACAAGGTTTTAACACATTTCCAGTACCGTCAATCTGAACACTGTTTCAGGTCGGAAAATTTGCCTGCGGACGTTTTACGGGTGAGCATATGGGTAAGAAATATTGAGAAGGCGTCATAATGTTTGAATCAATTACTGGAAATTTCGAAACAATATTTAATAAGATGCGCGGCAGGGGCAGGCTGAGCGAGCAAAACATCAAAGATGGGTTGCGTGAAGTAAGGGTTGCCCTTCTCGAAGCAGATACGAACTATAAGGTTGTAAAGGATTTCATACAGAGGGTTACAGAAAAGGCAGTTGGAGAGGAAGTCCTCAAAAGTGTTACACCTGGTCAGCAGATAATAAAGATAGTGCAGACTGAGATGGCAAATCTCATGGGCCCGGGTGATTCCACCATAAAGTATGTGGACGGGGACATTACAGTCATCATGCTTGCGGGATTGCAGGGAAGCGGAAAAACTACAACTGCGGGTAAGCTGGCGAGTATGATCCTATCAAAAGGTAAAAGCCCGTTACTAGTGGCCGCTGATGTTCAGAGGCCGGCTGCTATTGAGCAGCTGCAGGTAATCGGGAAGCAGCTTAATATCCCTGTATATACCGAAAAAGGTTCTAATCCACTTAAGATATGCAAATGGGCGTTAAAGCGCGCTTTTCTTGACAAGCATAATGTTGTTATTCTGGATACTGCAGGCAGGTTGCATGTTGATGAAGAGTTGATGTTGGAGTTGAATCAGATAAAGTCGCAGGTAAAACCAACACAGATCTTCTTTGTTTGTGACTCTATGACTGGTCAGGACGCGGTTAACAGCGCAAAAGAGTTCAACTCACAGTTAAACTTTGATGGTGTGATCTTAACAAAATTAGATGGTGATACCAGGGGAGGTGCTGCATTATCAATTAAAGCAGTTACCGGTAAGCCTATTAAATTTGTTGGAGTAGGTGAAAAACTTGACAAGCTGGAGGAGTTCCACCCTGATAGAATGGCTTCAAGGATTCTGGGGATGGGCGATGTTGTCTCTCTGGTTGAAAAAGCCCAGACGGTTATTGATGAGAAAGAGGCTGAAAAATTAGAACAAAAGATTAAAGAAAACACGCTAACCCTTGACGACTTTCTCAGTCAGTTACAGCAGGTGAAGAAGATGGGGTCGATGAAAGATATACTTGGCATGATTCCGGGGATGGGCAAAAAGATGAAGGGGATGGACGTTGATGAAAATCAACTCAAAAGAGTTGAGGCTATTATTCGTTCAATGACGCTTGAAGAGCGAATGAATCCAGATGCGATTGAAGGCAGCAGGAGACATAGAATATCTCATGGAAGCGGAACAAAATCACAGGATGTAAGCCAGCTGCTGAAACAATTTAAGCAGATGAAGAAGATGTTCAGGTCGCTGGGTGACATAGATCCAAAAAGTTTTCAAGGGGAGGGTGGTATGCCGGCAGATGCTATGAAGCTTCCCAGAAAGATCAGGAGTAAACGAAAGAAGGTAAAAAGAAAAAAGAAGTGATCAATAAG
>JABGRF010000152.1 GCA_018648405.1 Candidatus Scalindua sp. | reverse complement strand
TATCAACGACTTTTCTCTTGCCACTTGCCCACTGCCTGCTGTAAACTGCCTACTATTATTATTACTAGTTTACGCATAACCAAAAGGTAGATAAATGAATGACATTAGCGATTCAGATTTGCAGATAATATTGGAATTGTCCGTAAATGTGGGAACAAATTATTTGATGTGGTACGGGGCTCACGAGGATATAACCACAAAGCAGATTCGTGAGGAATACGATTGTAGTGGTGAATTACATAAGGTACTGGACGATTTTGATCCTGAAGGCAACAAAGGTCTCGATTCGAAACGACTGGCAGTTGTGGTGTATGAATACCTCAACAAAAAATACACTAAAAACCACGCAATGCTCTATAGAGTCGGGTTTTCGATAGCACAGCAGACACTCGGCCTTTCCGCCAGACTCTCCACAAGTGATGAAGAAGATTCAGGGAAGTCCGTTAGTGATATATTGCCTGAGCACATGCAACACCTTAAGAGCAGGTTGAAGGGAATACTGCCTGCCGACATAACAAAAAAAGTGCTTGAGCTTGTTCGAAGTAAAATAGAAAAGGACGGGCTTGAAGTAGATATTGGTGATCTATTGGTTCAGGTATTTAATAAAGTTGCCTTTCCTGAGGCAGGAAGGAAGTTCACGGTTACAATAGGAGAGGAACAGAAAACATATGAAACCTTTACGGAAATGATCGGGGATCTTCTTAGCTGCAGTGTACAGATGTTTACTAAGAGTTGTACGTCTCTGGGTGACCTTAACAACAAAGAGAAATTCATGATGTCGATAGGTAAGATTTCCACCGATTTTATGAAAAAGAATAAGCAGATTCTGCAGGTAAATGAAAGTTATTTTCTTGAAGAGCTAAAGAATGCCAGTCCGTCTGACACCAATCAACCCGCCATGTCTTTAGATGAACTCATTTTAGGTGCAATAGGTGGAATGGCAGAGGGTTATTGGCTTAAGCACCAACAGCAGAAGTATGATTCAACAAACTGAGACCGTTTTAGAAAAAGCAGGTATGTGGAATCCTTTCGAGAGAGAGGATATACAATTTCACCTGACATTTAGTTATCATTTTTTTTTGTTAATAAGTGAATAGATAATTATTTAAGGAGCTGTATTGTGAGAAGGGATTTAATAAACATTATAAAGAGAAAATCGCTTTTAATTGTATCCGCAGCATTAATATTCAATGTTTGCTTTAATGCGATAGATACATTCGGAAATGAGCCGGAAGCGAAAGCAGAGGAAACGGTAACAGAGGGGAAAACTGCAGAGGCATCACCGGTGACAGAAGAGGCTGCCGTTGAAGAGAGAAAGGGTGGGGAGTGCACAGAAGGTGATTGTGAAAAAGGCAGGGGTACTATGGTATACCCTGACGGTACCAAATACAAAGGAACGTTTAAGTCTGGCAGAAGGAGTGGGCAGGGTACTTATACATATTCAGACGGGGGAAGTTATACGGGTGAATGGCAGGATAATTTGAGGAATGGAAAGGGGACAGATACCTTTGCTAACGGTGTTATATATGAAGGTGAGTGGAAACTTTCCAAGAGGCATGGGAAAGGGAAGTTGACTATGCCTGACCTTGGTACATACGATGGTGAATGGGAAGAGGGAAAGAGGCACGGACAGGGAACATTTGACTTTGTGGAAGGTGGCAAGTATGAAGGTGGATGGGCTAATGGTATGTGCAATGGAAAGGGAACCCGTACATTTTCTAACGGTTATAGATACGAAGGTGAATGGAAAGATTTTGCGGCTACAGGCGGATGGTACTACTGGACTAAGGGAAATAGAACATGGTCTTATATGGATGAAAATTGGGAATGGGTACACAAAGACCTTAAACCTAAGTCGCCTGGCCACTGAGCTTTGGACTAGCCTCTGATTTCAGTAAAAGAATACGAAACAGAACATTTTGAATAAGGAGAGCCTTATATGAAAAATACTAGGAATGTTATATTTTTAATTTTGGGGGCCATGATTCTTTTTTGCCAGGTATCTTTTGCTGAATTTGAAGCAATGGAATTAAAAAATGAAGAGGCGGTTGCGGTCGTCCTTGATATTCCTCCTGACGGTTATACTAAAGAAGAGATTGATGCTAAACTTGCGCAAATCATAAACTCGATTCCAGAGATCCCAGGCAGATATTCAAATGATGAAGTTGATGATAAAATTGCAGAGGTTAAAAGTTCTATCCCAGATATCTCGGGTAATTATACGAATGAAGAAATTGAATCTATGGTTGCAGAGGTTAAGGAATCAATCCCTGTAAGTCCGGATGTTTACTCAAAGGAGGAGATTAAGGCGAGGATCAGGGCTATTAATGATGCCATAACAAACCTGGAAATTGCATTGGCAAATATTCGTAACAGCATTCCGGCAGAAATAAAATGGCCGGTAAAAACGAAGCAGATATTAAATGCAATCCGTGTCAGTATCCCAGCAGATCTTGCCGGAGCTAGAGAGTAACAGTGCGCTTGCTAAACCCGCTCTTCTATTAATCACCTGTTAGTAGGCAAAGGTATCCAGGGGCGAATAATGAAACGAAAAGTAAAAATTGCAAGTATGATCGGAATAGTAGCGTCAGGAATAAACCTTATTTTCAATGGTTGGCACATTGTTGGGATAATTGCACTGGCGTTGTTTTCGGTAATATTTGAATCAACGTTCCACTTTTCGAGTAAACCTTCTGATTCTATGAGTCAAGAAAATGAGTAATTATTCACCAGAGTTCCTCGTGCCTCCACGGTGAATATTGTTTCTTCTCTTTTTGTTTTTCTCCCTGTCCTCGGCGCTTTCTGTCCGGGGAGCGCACTTCACGTATTCTTGTCCTCGGTGCCTTTTGTCCGCGTCCTATCAGTCGTACTAGAATAAGCCCTCATGCAAGCTGTTAATTTTTTTTTGTAAAAAGGAAATATGAAATGAATCAACCTCATGATAATTGGTCCAAATATTATGATTTTGTTTACCAAAATGCTCTTGGGGATTTTTACGACAATGTTACAAATAAAACATTAAATGTGATTAACGAATTGCTGCCTAAAGGGAAGGTTGTTGATTATGGTGCAGGAACAGGAAGGATAGCGATACCACTAAAAAAGCAAGGTTATGAAGTAATAGCGGTTGAAAGAAGCTCAGGGATGGCAAGTGAGATAAAAAAGAAATGCAAAGATTGTTGCTTGGATATTCCTGTGCATAATTGTTCCATCAGCGAGTTTAGTAATGAGGAAGTTGATTTGGCTTTAGCCTTGTATGCAGTTCTGAATTATTCAATAAGTGAGAATGAATTAAAACGTAATATTGTTGCCATCTATAATCAATTGAAACCCAGCGGGTATCTGTTTTTTGACCTTCTTGGGTTGTGGTTCTTTAAGAATGAAGAAATAATAAATGTTAGTATAGATGGGTTTTCTCTTAGAGAATGGCTGATACAACATGAAGAAAATATTTACACCTATCATCAAGAAGGTCGTGGAGTGTTGTCTGGAAACAAATTCCATTTTAACGATGAGGCTCCAATAAGATATTGGGATTTGAAAACGGTAAATGATATATTCGTAGAAATAGGGTTTGAAGATACGCAAAGCACTTTTCCTCAACTGTCATCAGAAAGTTCAACTTATAAACTATACAAGAAGCTATGAATTGCTTGCATATCAAGATGCTAATAGCTAGAATACTCCCATGCAATTAAATCACGTTGGAATAATTAATAAGAGTGAAGAGCAGGCGCTGAAGTTTTATCAGGATTTTCTGGGTCTGGAAAAGACCAGAGAAATTATCCTGCCACTGGAACTTTCTGAGCAGCTGTTTTCTGTCTCCAAAGAGATCAAGGTCCTTGTCGTTGAAAATGAGGGGATAAAGATCGAGGTGTTCATCTCTGATTTTCAACCTGAAAATCCCAATTTCACACATTTCGCTGTCATGGTGGATAGCCTTTCAGAGATCACAGAAAAGGCGAAACAGTTTGATGCTGAAGTAATCATCGGAAAACATAAGGATAAGACCGCCTATTTCCTCAAAGACTTTTCCGGCAAC
>JABGRF010000382.1 GCA_018648405.1 Candidatus Scalindua sp. | reverse complement strand
TAAACCCGGGATCTTTAATCTGTGCACTCTCTTCAATTTTATCTGAGACCCATATACCTATGAAGAACAGAGCCGTTATCCCGAAGAGCTGGGCATAGGGGCAGGTATATATAGAAAACAGATATGCAAAAGGAATAGCGGCAAGACTTCCCCATGTTCCGGGTGCCTTCGGTAATAGCCCTGAGCCAAACCACGTTGCTATGATCCAGGAAATTTTATGTTTCTGTCTGTTCATATTATGTATTAATTGATTAAACAATATAAGATACGGAAAACAGAACAGAACACTACAGGATTTCAATTACTTTTTCAAGATCTACCTTAAACATTCGCTTGAGATTTTGATACACAACTCAAGGTCTGTATCTGCATGATTGAAATTTGCTACCAGTTAGTGCTCAAATTTTGCTATCATACCGCTTTAGATATAATAACGTCGATAAGATGAAAAAACACTCTAACATACCAATATTCATCCCGGAATTGGCCTGTCCACATCAATGCATTTTCTGCGACCAGAAAACAATTAGCGGAACCCACACAATCCCTCAACCGGCGGATGTGAAGGATATTGTGGAACAATATCTTGAAACAATACCAAAAAACAGAACTATTAATATCGCTTTTTTTGGTGGGACTTTTACCGGGCTGCCAATTGAGCTACAGGAGCAATATTTGATAGAGGCCTTCAAATTTATTAAGAGAGATAGGGTTTCCGGTATCAGACTCTCTACAAGGCCGGATTATATTAATGTACCGGTTCTTGAACTACTTAAAAAATATAATGTAACGACTATTGAGCTTGGTGCTCAATCTACCAGCCAGGAAGTATTAGATGAAACCGGACGTGGGCATACCGTTGATGATATCAGGGATGCGTCTAATCTGATTTGTAAACATGGCTTTGAGCTGGGACTACAAATGATGATCGGCCTTCCGGGAGACAGTTACGAGAGATCTATTCAGACCGCAAAAGATATCGTCTCGTTAGGGGCCTGTAACACACGAATTTATCCTGCAATCGTTGTAAAACATACAGCCCTGGAAAAACTGTATTACGAAGAAAGATACACACCTTTAACACTTGAAGAGGCAGTTGAATGGACAAAGGACATCGTCCATATATTTGAGAAAAACAACATATCTATTCTCAGAATGGGATTGCATCCGTCTGACGAACTGGTTATTGGTAAATCATTGATTGCCGGACCATTTCATGCCTCATTTAAAGAGATGGTGATGACTCAAATATGGAAAGAGCTAATAGACGCAGAACTGCAAAGTCTTAACTCAAGTTTCTCAGATAAGATTAAAATCACAGTCTCTGACAGGCAGATTCATTACGCGATAGGGTACAGACAGACAAATAGAGAACAATTAGTATCACGAGGTTACAATGTACGTTTTGAACAAAATCCCTCATTTTCTCATTACCAACTAAATATCGGATAAATGCTTGCGATAATTGACTCCAGATCTTCTAAAAAGGTTATCAATAAATTAAAGGAATATGTTACAGATGTTTACATGTTTCAGACAGACGGGATAACCGGTAATTCAATATCTGGTCATCCGGACATCTTTGTATACCAAGATAAGGATCATCTCATAGTCTCCCCAAACTCACCTGTAGACCTGTTTAATTTCTTAGATACCTACAATATCACCTATCTCAAAGGAGAGAGAGATGTCGGGCATGAACTTGATAACCACGTTCAATACAACTGTTTGAGTACATCTCAATTTCTTTTTCACAAGTCAGGATCTACCGACTCTGCCATAATAGAAATTAATAAATACAAAGAGTTTGTCCAATTACCTCAAGCCTATACCAGATGCAGCCTGGTTCATCTATGTAATGAGAGCTATTTGACATCCGACAGGGGGGTAGAGAAAGCGCTGTTACAAAGAGGACTATCATGTTTCTACTTTAATCCTGAAGAGATAACCATACGAGATCATGACAACGGCTTTATAGGAGGAGCTGTTGGCATATTGCAAAAAAGAATATACTTTAATGGAAATATTGAATTACATGCAGACGGGCCGAGATTGAAAGAGTGCCTGATAAATCTTAACTTTGAAATTGTCAACCTTTCCGATGAACACCTGTATGATGGTGGTTGTATATTCTTTGTCTAATCAACTAATAGATGAGCTAATAATATTCTGAAATGATCAATAATTTCATTGCAACATCTGATGATATATGTAATCATTGTTGTTTAGATGCAATTATTTATTAATTTAGCTAAATTAAAAAGGAGGTGTCCTATGTATACGTCTAAAGATTTTCCAAAAGTCCCGCTGAGCCTAAAGCCCCATATTACCGAAGACGTTGAGAAGTACATTCACAGACAAGTAAGGAAAACCGGCGTTGACAAAGCATTCTCTGCGGAGAGGCAGCATCCAATTGCTATGGCTGATTTACCATCAACAAAGTATAGTGTTACATTCGCAGGAATATCACCAAATTCACACGGGAGAAATCACCGGCATACATACCATGCAATATCTATTATCACCAAAGGGAAAGGATATGTTTTAATTGAGGGTAATAAATTGGAATACGAGGAAGGCGACATCTTTGAAGTCCCCGTCTGGGCGTGGCACCAGCTTCACAATCCGAATGATGAGCCTGTTGAATATGTCACGTTTGAGAATGCTCCTGAGTTACTTAACACAGGCACGGCACTCCGTGAAGAAGAAAAAATCTAAAACTACTGTTAATCTGTATGTAGTATTTCTCTCTTTAGTTCTTGATTATTTGTAGACCTATGGAATAATACATAATCTAATATTAATCGTTTTCCAGCCTTCTAAAGAACAGAGGAGATATCGAGATTATGAACAAGAAAATATTTAGTATAGTAATAATATGTTTTTCATGCCTTTTACTGATTTCAAGTTTTGCGATTGCAGACAAGCCGGAATGGGTTAAAGACAAGCAAGCTGAACGGAAAATCAAACACGAAGCAAAAAAGATTGAAAGAGAGGCAGGCAGAGAATTAAACAAAGCTGAGAGAGCAGCAAAGAAAGCAGATAGAGAAATAGATCGTGAAGCAGATAGGCTCAAGAGAGACTCTGAGAAAAAGCTGCGTAAGGCTGAACGCAAAGCAAAGAAGGCAGCGAAAAAAGCAGAGAAAAAGTTGCGCAAAGCTGAAAAAAAGAAGAAGAAGAAAAAGAACAAAAAACATGGAAGTGATGATGACAGCAAAAGCGACGACGACAGTAAGAGCAACGATGATGACAAAAGCAAATAGACTGCCTTTAACATAGACAAACGAGTACCACCGTTTAAGCGGTGGTACTCGTGATCTAATTCCTACCGTTCATCTATGACAGCTGCACTTGTAAAGCCCTTTACCTGAGATACCTGTTTTTCCGGAACATGGATAACAAGGGCTTTTTTCTTGTGCACCTTATACCTACCCTATCTGAGAACTTAGATTAAATTGATCTTTTTATTGAGGAGATTAAAATGGTAAGAACCTTCTTGTTGTTTGCATGTGCTTTTTCATTGTTTTTTTGTATTGCTTCATCCTCTTACGCCGTACTGATTGATAATGGTGATGGTACCGTTACTCAGGTAAGGAGTGATGGAACTAAACTCATGTGGACTCAGGACACACTGTTAGCAGGAGATTCAGGTCTGCCTGAAAACAAGAAGAACTGGAATGAAGCCAAACTCTGGGCTGCAAATCTTGATTTTGCGGGCTATAGCGACTGGAGACTTCCAAGAACACCAGGGACAACTACTAATGGTATCTCAACAGAGGGTGAGTTGGGTTACCTATACAACTCTGAACTTGGAGAACTTAAAAATCCGGAAGCATTTAAGATGAGTGATACTCATAATAATGTGTTCTGGACAGAAACAGAATTAAATGAAACCACTGTTTTTATTATCAATTTTGGCAACTTCAAAGGTAAATACAGCTACAGCTACCAGCAGACCTGTTCAGTAGATGATAACCGACAAGCCTGGGCAGTTCGTGATGCGAAAAATGATGTTCTGGGTGCAAAGGCTACTGCAGCTGCAGAAGTTGCTGAAACTACAGAAGCTG
>JABGRF010000207.1 GCA_018648405.1 Candidatus Scalindua sp. | reverse complement strand
TTTGTTTCCAGGAAGCGCTTGAGAAGATTACACGCCTTAACTTCATCATCTACAATTAATACTTTACTCATATTTTATATATGTACCAGGCTATGTTGCAAACTTACTGAATTTAGGTTCTGAATGACAAGACATATGTTCTCAATCAATAATCGCAAATCGTCAATAACAAACCCAATCTTCAGCTATTAATCGGTAAATCAAATATAAAAGTTGAGCCTTTCCCTTCCTCACTCTCCACACTTATTTTGCCACCATAGCCTTCTATGGTTGCATACGAAGTGCTCAGACCAAGCCCGACTCCTTTAATCTCTTTCTTTGTACTGAAAAAAGGCTCAAATACCCTATCAATATCCTTCTCTGCAATACCGCAGCCGGTATCTTCAAAGGTGATTCTTACAGAATCTCCTTTGAGTTCGGAGTATTGAGTTTTTAGTTCGGTATTTTTTCCTTCTGTGCTCTGAACTCCAAACTCTGAATTCCGAACTACCTGAGTCTTAATGGTAAGTGTACCGCCATTCGGCATAGCGTCCATGGCATTAGTTATTGAGTTCAAAAACGCCTGCCTCAAATCATCACCATGTGCCATAACCTCCGGCTGACCCATATCAAAGTTTGTTATCAGCTTAATGCTTTTTATATTTAGTTCTGGCTTTATCAGGGACAAAATATCCTCAATCAAACAGTTTAATTCAACCGTTTCTACATCACTCTTATTACTTCTGGAGAATTCCTGTAATTTTTCTGTTATTGTTACAATTCGTTCAATCTCTTCCTTGATCGAGTTCAGATCATCCTCTGTACTCGAACCCTTTTCTGCCCCCATCAATAAGAGTTGAGTATGAGCAGAGATGATATTTACGGGATTCAATATTTCATGAAATACACTTCCTGTCAACCTGCCTATGGAAGACATTTTATGAGATACCTTCAGCTTTTCCTCCACCTGTCTTCGCCCTATGAATTGAGCTATCTGACTGCCAATAGCAGACATCATATTAAGCAGATCATTATCAGGTTCTTCTTTGTTTCGGCTGAAGAATTCGAGTATACCCAGAACCCTTTCATTGATAATAACAGGGAAACCAAAGGCTCCATGCAGCCCTGCATCTGATGCAACGGAAGCGCGCAGAAAATTTGAGTCCGTAACAACATCTACTATCCAGGCAGGTTTACCGCTTGCCCAGACACGCCCCGGTAATCCAACTCCGGAAGCAAAGCTTATCTCTCTTGTTATCTTATTAAATTCAGATACTTCGATATCTGATATGTGCCAGAGTTCTGAACATCGCATAACATCATCCTGTCGGTCATGCAGCCACATTTCTCCGAACTCCCAATGCAGTGATTCGCATATGACCTGTAGAATATTTTTAGAAACGGCTTTCAGTGTACTGGATTCTGATAAGATCTGTGTCACAGCATGCTGTGCGTCAAGACGCCTCTCTGCTTTTTTACGTTTAGTAATGTCTCTTATCATGCCAATAGCATTCCATCTATCTCCAACCTTTGCAGATGAGAGTGACAGCTCGATTGGTAGTTCTGTATTGTCTTTTCTGATAGCTGATAATTCAACTGTTTTTCCAATGACAGCGCCCTGGCCTGTATCACAGAACTTCATGAATCCTTTGATGTGAGCATCCCTATATCTATCAGGAATAATTGTCTGTTCCAATTTATTACCGGTCACTTCTTCTGCCGGGTAGCCAAACATTCTCTCGGCAGCCTTGTTCCAGTATGTAATACTACCTTCACTATCAGCCATAATAATAGCGTCATTTGCCGCATCACTGATCTTTCTGAACTTGTCTTCACTCTCATTCATTTTATAGCCTCTAATTGTTTGTTACTTGTTTATTATGGTTTATCTTAAATCTCTTCTATCTTATGTAATCTAACTGGCAGATCTATTATAAATTCTGTTCCTTTACCCAAAGTACTTTTCGCACTAATGTTTCCTCCGTGGTTTTCTATAATAGTAAATGATGTACTAAGGCCGAGCCCTACGCCCTTACCTTCTTTTTTAGTGGTAAAGAATGGTTCAAAGACTTTCTGTAATTTTTCATTCTCAATGCCTTGTCCAGTGTCCTTAACTACTATTCTCACAAACGTTCCACCATCTGCTTTGATATTTTCTGATCGAATAGTTATAGTGCCGCCTTCAGGCATTGCATCACCGGCATTATTCAGGAGATTCATGATTACCTGTCTTAATTCATTACTGTTTGCCGTTATCATCAACAACCTTTTATCAAATTCCCTTATAAAATTTATATTATTAAGTTTCATATCGGGTTCAACGATTGATATCGATCTTTCCAATAAATCGTTTATTTCAACTTGAGTGCTATCGCTTCCTTCCTTCCTTGAAAATCTTAACAAACTGTCCGTGATTTTTGTTACACGCACAATCTCTTCCTGGACAGATTTCAAGTCTTCTTCTGTTTGTGAACCATGTTCCGCCTCCATCAGTAACAGTTGGATATGGGATGATATTATATTTACCGGATTTAGAATTTCGTGAAATACACCTGCTGTCAGACGTCCGAGAGAAGCCATCTTATATGAGACAGTCAGCTTTTCTGCCATATCCTTTTCCTCTGTAATATCTCTTGCATAAATTCGCAAGACATTGAAATCTTGCACAAGATGTATATTCTCACCAAATATGTGATTCTCTATCTCTACTTCACGGTAATGTTGTTCTTTTTCTCCTTCTTTGAGGATCTCTAAAATTTCAGTGATATTGTCAGGCACAAACAGATTCAGATTACCGTTATCAACCAACCTCTCAATAGTGTTCATTGCCGCAACGTTTTTGAAAACAATATTTCCTGTATAATCCACTTCCAGTATAGGGTTAACATTTAATTGTGGAAAAGATGCAAGGTGTTTAATATCTGATTCAGCCTTCATGCGTTCAGTTACGTCCTCCTTGACTCCGAGGAATTGAATAATCTTTCCCTTATCATTCCAGACCGGTGATATGACTGCCTGTTCCCAGTACAGCTCACCGCTCTTCTTCTTATTATGTAACATACCCGTCCATGAGCTACCGGAAGTTATTGTTTTCCATATCTCTACGTAATCAGCATCACTAGTCTCACCAGACTTTAAGATTCTTGGGTTTTGTCCAATGAGCTCCATACGGTCATACTCTGTTAGACTGCAAAATTTTGGGTTTACGTATATTATATTGCCTTCTATATCAGTAATTACGATAGAGGCAGTACTCTGCTCAATAGCCTGTGATAACGTCTGCACCGTCTCCTCTGCCTGCTTACGTTCTGTGATATCTGTAATAACTCCAATCCATTCCCTTAGTGAACCGTCAGCATTTTTAACAGGGACTGCTCTTACTTCGAAATCACGCCACTCTTTTAGATTCTCATTCCAAATATGCCCCCATGTCTCATATAATGACATTTCTCGATTGGCCTTTTTCCACACTTTTAATATGCGTTCAACATCATCGGGGCGAATCATTTTTGTCCACCCATAATCTTTATGATCACTCCACGGTTGTCCTGTATATTTTTCCCATGAAAGCTGAGGAGTCGCAAACCCACCTGAACTGTCTGAAGTCCAGATTACTGTTGATATTGCCTCAATTAGAGATCGATATCTCTCTTCGCTCTCCATTAAAGACGTCTCCGAAATTTTGATATCGGTTATGTCTCTTGTATACTCTATCATCTGAATTATGTCGCCTTTATCATTAAATATTGGGTAGGCGTGTATCTGTACATATTTCTGCTTACCGTTTACATCGTAATGCAGATGTTCTCTAGTTACCGACTGCCCGGTATTTTTAACTTCCTCCAGTGGGCAAATATTATTAATACCATCACAAGGTATGCTGCTTTTATGCGTTAATTCATGACAGGTAACATTTTTAGATAAATCTCCGGCATTGAGTGCGCTATTTGCCATTTTGATCGTGAAGTCATTGGCATTTATGACATAAAATGGATCCGGAATAGATTCGAATACGTTGTGCAAGAAATCTCTCTGATTTTTGATTTCCTTCTCTGTCTCTTCACGTCTGATGATTTCTTCTTCCAATTCTTTGGCGTGGCCCTGTACTTCTTGATGAAGTAAAGCATTTTGTAATCCAGAAGAGATCTCATTGGTAACAATTTGTAGAAATGCGTCTTGCTCTTCAAATACACACTTAGTTG
>JABGRF010000381.1 GCA_018648405.1 Candidatus Scalindua sp. | reverse complement strand
ACAGACGGACCGACAGATGCCACCGGCGCAATAGTTGATTCTAATACCTGTAAAGATGCCAGAAAAAAATTCAACTTGAACGCGGAAGAGTTTTTAAGCAGGAATGACTCATATAACTTTTTCAAAAAGACCGGGGAGCATATAGTTACTGGTCCGACAATGACTAATGTGATGGATATAATGATATCTTTAATAGATTAGCCTTTTCATGAAAATCCGAATCTTTCTCGATAATATATAGGAAAAAGGTTTATATGCAAAAACCACTTCAGACTTTGTTCGACAAGTTATCACAATTTATTTCGTCTGCCTCAAACGCATTGAATAATTCTGGCTGGCAAAAAAGTAGCACAGAGAACAACCATTTAGAGGAGCAACTCAAAACATTATCCTGTGCAGTTGAACAAAGTCCCAGTACGATTGTGATTACGGATATTGAAGGCAACATTGAATATGTCAATCCGAAATTTACTCAACTAACAGGTTACACTTCCAAAGAGGCCATTGGGCAGAATCCACGCATTTTAAAAACAGATAAAACCCCACCGGGAGTATATGAATGTTTATGGAAGACCATTACGTCAGGTAAAGAGTGGCGCGGAGAATTTTGCAATAAAAAAAAGAATGGAGAATTTTATTGGGAATCTGTATCTATATCTCCAGTCAAAAATGAAGAAGGCATTATCACCAATTTTGTCGCGGTTAAAGAGGACATCACTGAACGCAAGAAGATAGAAGAAAAACGGAAGTTGTTCAACAAATATCTCGAACAATGTGTGGCCGAACGTACTGCAAAACTGAATGAAAATAATCTGAAACTATTAAATGAGAACGTTAGGCGTGTGCAGGCAGAGACGGCTATTCTCGAAAGCGAAGAGAAGTACAGACAGATAATATCTACGGCAACTGATGCGGTTATGGTGTTCGATTCAGGGACAAGACAATTCATTGATGTCAATAAAGCCTGCGAAGAACTCTATGGCTATACACGTGAAGAATTTCTCAATATGAAGCATACGGATATTACTGCTGAGGTAGAAGTTTCGGAGAAACAGATCCAGGAGGTAATTGTCGGAAAACTTCATAAAATCCTCTTACGTTACCATAGAAAAAAGGATGGAACTGTTTTTCCTACGGAGATTTCTACCAGTTCATTTACATATAAGGGGCGGAAGGTGCTCTGTGGAATGATTAGAGATATTACCAAGCGCAAGCAGGTAGAGTATAATTTAAAGCAATCGGAGGACCGTTACCGAGATGTTGCTACAAGTATGTCTGATTGGGTCTGGGAGGTAGATGCCCAGGGTAAGTACATATACGCTTCCAGTTCTGTAAAAAAGATACTGGGGTATGATCAAAACGAATTACTGGGGAAAACCCCGTTTGACTTGATGTCGCCAGAGGAATCTGCCAGAGTGGCTGAGATATTTTTGGAAATTTCAGCAAGCAAGAGGCCCATTGTGGATTTGGAGAACTGGAATGTTGCCAAGGACGGTAGTAAGGTTTGTCTTCTTACAAACGGAGTTCCTATGTTGAACAATGAAGGCAGGCTCCTAGGATATCGCGGTGTGGATAAGGACATAACAGTCGCAAAACAGGCAAATGAAAAAATAATGGCATCTCTTAAAGAGAAAGAGGTGCTTCTGGAGGAAGTCCACCACAGGGTCAAGAATAACCTCCAGATAATTTCAAGCCTGCTCGATATGAGCAGTATGCAGACACAGGATCAGGAGACGATTGAACTGTTTGCAGGAGCACGTAGCAGAGTCAATGCTATGTCTCTTGTCCATTCACAACTCTATGAAAGTGAGCGATTTGACGAGATAGACATGCAAAGGCATATCCATGAACTATCCGAAAATCTGTTAAGAATATGTTCAAAAGAGAAGACAATTACACTGGATATCCAGTCTGCAAATGTGTATCTACCGGTGACACTTGCAGTTCCTTGCGCACTGGTACTAAACGAGTTGATTTCCAACTCCCTGAAACACGCTTACATAGATAGACAGCATGGGCTAATCAGTATCTTCATGCAGCAGTCAAACGAAGGAGCAATTCTTATAAAAATCAAAGATGATGGGGTCGGCATTTCTGAGAAGATTGATATGGAAAATGTTAATAGTTTAGGATTAAGATTAATCAGAAATATTGTATATAGGCAATTACATGGTACAATCAGGGTCGTAAGGAACAGGGGAACAGAGTTTACTGTAGAATTTAAATATCTAAAGGAGGACTCATGAGAAGGCTAATGGTGGTAGACGATGAGGCGGTTATTGCTATGCAATTGGAGGACCATTTACAGTCCATGAAATATGATGTAGTGGGGACCGCCTCTTCGGCAGAAGAATCTGTGAGTATGGCCCGAAAACTCTGCCCCGATTTAATTCTCATGGATATAGTTATGGAGGGAAAGCTTGATGGTATTGATGCTGCCAGGATGATAAAGGAGGAAATGGACATTCCGATTATATTCCTGACTGCGTATGCGGATGATAAAGTTGTAAACAGGGCGATGCAGGCGGAACCATTCGGGTATATTGTTAAGCCATTTAGAGAAAGCGAAATAAAGGCAAATATTGAGATTGCCCTTTATAGAAAAGGCCTGGAACAAAAGAGAAAACAGGCAGAGGAGAGGATTCGCAGGTTATTCCTGGCAATTGATCACAATCCACACATTATTATGATAATTGATATCGAAGGGAATATTGAATTCATAAATAACAAATTTTCTCAGACAATCGACTATACATCCAGCGAAATCATAGGGAAGGGCATTAGCCTTTTGCAGTCTGATAAAAATATGCCTGAAGTGTTTAAGGAGATGAGGGACGAAATTGCTTCTGGAGAAGAGTGGAGGGGAGTGCTCTGCCTGAGAAAAAAAGATGGCACATTATGCCTGAAATATACAGTTGCAATACCTGTGGAAGACACAAATGGCGACCCACTTTTTTATATTTTGGTTTTGCAAAAAGTTGTCGAATGTGAGAAGAGAAGAGAGGAGTTGTTACAGTCAGAGAAAATGAATTCCTTGAGAACAGTAGTATCTGGAGTTGCCCATGAGTTTAATAACATTCTTGCCGTTGTTCATGGTAGTGCGGAGATGCTGGAAGAAGGTTATGAAGATGAAGAGGAATTAAATAAAGGATTACGATGTATTAAGAAGGCGAGCGATAAGGGCGCTGGAATAGTTAGAAGCATGGTTACGATCGCCAAATCAGATGAAGACACATCCAAGTACATCTTTTTTGATTTAAATCAATTAATAATTCAGACTATAGATTTTATAATACCAGGGCGGAAGAATATATCCCTTCCTGGGGAGATAAAATATCAAATAGACAAGGAGGGCTTGGAAGAGATTCCTGAGGTGTTTTGTGCTCCTACAGAGTTGAGAGAGGTATTCATAAATATAATAAACAATGCACTGGATGCGATGCCTGAAGGCGGTCGAATTTCATTCAGTACATGGAGTGATGAGAGAAGGGTGTTTGCAAGCATCTCTGATACAGGTGAAGGTATGACCGAAGAGACAAAGAGAAAAATATTCGACCCATTCTTCACTACAAGAAGGCCACAAAGAACCGGGCTGGGTATGGGTATCACCCACAGTATAATAACGAGACATGGCGGTAAGATAGAGGTAGAAAACGAGAAGGAAAAGGGTACAATGTTAACCCTGAGTATCCCGATTAAGAATGAAATTGAACAACAGAAACTATCATCAAGATTTTCCAGGGGTACAATGGCTAAGGGACTCAGTATCCTTGTAGTAGATGATGTAAAAGAGATATGCAACATACTGGATACATTTTTTTCAAGAGCGGGTCATACAGTTAAGACTGTTGACAATGGAGCTGAGGCTATTGAGTTAACAAAAAAAGAAGATTTTGACCTTGTGTTATGTGATCTGGTCATGCCTGATGCAACCGGATATGATGTAATAAAGGCGCTAAAAGAGTTAGATAAAGTGCCAAAGATTGGTATTGTCACGGGTAGTAACGAAATGCTTGCATCTGTAGATGAAAATGCTTTGAATATAGATTTAATCATTAAAAAACCTTTTAAGTTATTAGAATTGGCAAGTAAAATAAATGTCTTATTTGATAACGGATAAAGAGGTGGATAGATGGGGCTGCTCCGCTTGATTAACCATCACTAAGCTGTATATTGGTTTTACAG
>JABGRF010000370.1 GCA_018648405.1 Candidatus Scalindua sp. | reverse complement strand
TGGAAGACCATTTAGAAAATATTGGAGCACAAATGGTAAAGTCTGTAGCTGCAAAGACAAGTGATGTAGCCGGTGACGGTACTACTACTGCCACAGTACTTGCAGAGGCCATATTCCTGGAAGGCTTGAAAAATGTCGTTGCCGGCGCAGATGCAATGGCGCTGAAGCGAGGTGTCGAAAAAGCCGTTGATAAAGTTGTAGATACATTAAGAGCAATGAGCATTCCTGTCAAAGGCAGAAAAGAGATAGAACAGGTAGGTACCGTATCTTCAAATCATGACATTGAAATAGGTAATATCATCGCTGATGCGATGGAAAAAGTAGGTAAGGACGGTGTTATTACAGTTGAAGAAGGGAAAAGCCTTCAAACTGAATCAACATGGATAGAGGGTTTACAATTTGATAAAGGATATCTCTCACCATATTTCGTGACAGACCCTGCAAAGATGCAAACTATCCTGGAAGATCCTTATATCCTTATCCATGAAAAGAAAATAACAGCAGCAAAGACTATACTTCCAGTCTTGGAAAAGGTCGCTCAAAGCGGTAAACCCCTGATGATAATCACCGAAGACATTGAGGGAGAGGCGTTAACACTTCTCGTAGTCAACAAACTTCGTGGAACATTAAAATGTGCTGCTGTAAAGGCGCCTGGTTTTGGAGACAGAAGAAAAGCGATGTTAGAGGATATCGCAATACTTACAGGCGGACAGGCAGTTTTTGAAGATTTAGGCATAAATCTCGAAAGTTTAGAGCTCAAAGACCTCGGCAGGGCCAAGAAGATTGAGATTGATAAGGAAAACACAACTGTCATAGAGGGAGCAGGAAGCAGCAAAGCGATACAAGGAAGAATCGAACAGATACGAGCAGAAATCCAGAGTACCACCTCTGATTACGATATAGAGAAACTGGAAGAGAGACTCGCAAAATTGACTGGCGGTGTTGCAATGATAAATGTTGGTGCAGCAACCGAAAGTGAAATGAAAGAGAGAAAGGCAAGAGTAGAAGATGCTCTGCATGCTACCAGGGCTGCTGTTGAAGAGGGCATACTACCTGGCGGTGGTGTCGCATTTATTAGAGCAATCGGCAAGCTAAAATCCCTGAAACTTAAGGGAGATGAAGCAATAGGTGTCGATATTGTTCGTAGAGCCTTGTCTGCACCTTTAAGCCAGATTGTTGAAAATGCAGGAGACAATGCACCAATCGTTGTGGAAAACGTCACCAATGCCGAGGGAAATCAAGGCTACGACGCGGGCAAAGCAAAATATTGCGATATGGTTAAGCAGGGAATTGTAGATCCGACTAAAGTGGTCAGAACCGCAATCCAGAATGCGTCAAGCATTGCAACGCTTCTGTTAACCACTGACGCAATGATAGGAAAAGTACCGGAAAAGACGAAAGCACCAGCTATGCCTGCAGGTGGCGGTGGATATGGTGGATATGGAGACATGTACTAAACTCCAGTCTTTCAACAAAATAGATGCTACAGTTTTTCTAAAAGCCGGCCTACATTTGTGGGTCGGCTTTTTTATTGAATGGACTTTATAAAACCGTTATAAAAGCAGCAACTATCATTACAGCAAGATGTTAGGCTATTCACAGAAGTGCCTGAATAGTTAATCGTTTTCTTGATACAACCCTTAACCCTTCCGAAATATTCACGGCAATAATAACAACCTCAAGAAAGAGCACAAGACAAGCCGACACCAAAAGCAGTATCTCCTTTATCTATAGTGCCTTACACAGGCCACAAACTGTTTTGTCTATTTTACAACTGCAATAACAACTACATCAACCTTTTATTTCCCACTTTTTTTAGATAAAAACCCAAGAAAATCATCTAAATTTAATGATTCTTCATTTTTCTGTAACCTTTGATATGAAACACCTTTGTGACTATAAATATTGTGTATAAATATCATAAGGGTACAACATTTTGTATGTTTCTCGAAAAACGTGCTTGACTTTTTGTTAATAATCAGTATATTAACCGCTCATAAATAGTAATGCGCTTATCTAGATGCTTTTCTATCTAGTGATAAGCTTCAGTTGTTTTATCTTTTGTAATTTTTCAAAAAGGGGGAAATGTGACAGTAGAAATGTTAAAGGAAAACACAGGAGTTGCCGAAAAAATTGAGAAAAGATTAACTCTTTTCGTAGAGGCTGTAGAGTTGTCTTCAGACCTCGAAGTAATTGGCACAGCATTCCCAGCAAAAGAAGAAGTCTTCGTAATTAGAGACTACAGCAAGACTGAAGGTATCGAGGGAGCATACGTTGAGGTTTCAATTGAAGAAATCGTACGAAAAGTTACAGATTGTGACAAAGCTCAAGAATTCGTAAGCGTAATTCAGAATGACAGGGCATCTATCGTACTTAATGGTATCACAAGGATCGTTGGTTACTATTCTAGAGTTAACAACTGGAACAAATCAAAAGTAGGAGAGCTGAGAGACCGTGCTAAAGGTAGCTACGGACTTACTGGACAAAACCCGCTTTTCCAGGACGATCGTCTAGACATGATTGATTCGTTATAATAATAACTCGCCTCCTGTGCGGACTGTATATCCAAACAACTTCACAGGAAGCAAAAGTTTAAATTATACCCCACTAAAAGGCTTATAAGGCATGTCCTTATAAGCCTTTTTTATTTAAATGTAACTACACAAAGTATAAAAGAGTGCCAGCATTACTCCTTCTGTAGTAGTACCCCCTACATGGCCTCTCAGCAGGTTGTCTTCTTTATTAAAAACCCACAAATAATAACGCAAGAGCTGACGCTTCAGTCTTCTATACGCCACCATTTCGATTATCCTTTTATAAGAATTCGCTTCTGTGCTAAAGCAATAATTAAAATACAATACTCAAAAACTCGAACTGCTATCCGCAATCTGATTCCATACTTATTTCATGATATAAAAAAGAGTTACAAGGAAAAGCAACCAAAACAATGCCTTGACTGCACACTAACGCTATGCTAGAATCCACGGTTACTTTTTCAAACAAATAGACGTATTAAAACACGATTAATAGATCTCTAAGGAGAAAATATAAATGTTAACACTTGGAATAGATATAGGCTCTTTATCAACAGACGCCGTATTAGTAAATGAAAAAAGAGAAATCATCGCCTATGAAGTAATTGCGACAGGTGCCAGCAGTAAAAAAGCTTGCGATAAAATATTTAAACATATCTTAGACGCTACAAAACTAGAAGCAAAAGATCTGGACTATATTGTTGCGACTGGCTACGGAAGAATCAAAGTTCCTTTTGCCAATGAGGTTGTAACAGAAATCACATGCCACGCAAAAGGTGCAAACTATTTCTTCCCGGATGCCAGAACTGTCATAGATATTGGCGGACAAGATAGCAAGGCCATAAAGTTGGATGCGAAAGGCAATGTTCTCGACTTTTCCATGAACGATAAGTGCGCAGCCGGAACAGGAAGATTCCTGGAGGTAATGGCAAGAACTCTGGAAATTGAACTTGATGAGATGGGAGAACTCTCACTTACAGGAAAAGACAATGTCTCTATCAGCAGTTTGTGTACCGTCTTTGCGGAATCAGAAGTTGTTTCCCTAATTGGCGCAGACCACAAGACTCCGGACATCTGCAGAGCGTTGCATATATCCATTGCTAAAAGAGTATCAGGACAGGCAAAAAGGGTTGGGCTGGAAGAAACAGTTGTAATGACCGGAGGTGTCGCCAAGAATATAGGGGTTGTACGTGAACTTGAAAAGAAGCTGCTCTGCACTATTAAAATTGCTGAAGAGCCACAAATAATTGGTGCTCTGGGGGCAGCCTTGATTGCCTTAGAGAATGCAAGTGCACCTCCCCCAAAAGTGAAAACAGAGGAGGCTGACAACAGCCAAACTTCGATCTCTGATGTCCAACTGGACGATGGCAAGATGCCAAAGATTGGTTATTTTTGTACTTATACACCCGTCGAAATTATTAGAGCGGCAGGATATCATCCCGTAAGGATAAAAGGCATAAATGATGAAAATGGAGCAGCTGGTGAATCACTTCTCTGCAGTAATATATGTTCGTATATAAAAACTCTTACCGATAAAAAAGTAGCGGGAGACCTGGATCATCTTGAAGGACTTGTGTTTACTAATTCCTGTGATGGTATGAGACGACTCTACGACGCGTGGATAAGAATAGATAAAGGAGAGAAATTTAATTATTTTCTCG
>JABGRF010000380.1:2189-4207 GCA_018648405.1 Candidatus Scalindua sp. | reverse complement strand
ACTAAAAAGGGGTGTTTGGTGGCGAAGCTACCCAGATAAGCCCAAAACTAGGTAAATTACTGTCAAGGCTTTTCCCCGACACCAACACCCCATTTAAAGCAGAAGAACTATGTTTTATATTCATGCATGCATCTCACAATTAATACAGAAGAAATCTCAAATCCCTTTACGTAATCAAAGTGAGAGCAAACTTACATCTAAAATCACACTACAGGACACGTATAATCAGTATAACTCTTTTTAGATATGCTACTTACTACCTACCTGTTTGTCAACTATGAAAAATTCTACAATTTGCCAAAACTTCACTCCTGGATCTTTTAGATGCTCTATGTTTTTAGATGAAATATAGACGTATATGTGGAAATATGTGATGAATTTGTAAAGGAGTTTTAGTAATTACAGGAGCTATAGGAAGGGTGTTTAGAAGGACTAATTACACAAGTGTTCTTTCTCATACCTGTGAAGATAGTCTGTATAGTTAGAAAAATGATAATGGGCCTTCTTGTTCAGCAGAGAGAACCGGATTTTACCATCTTCTGATATGTTGTCTGATAACAACAGTTTAAGTTCCTCAATCTTTGGATTTTCCGGATCATTATTCTCCAGAAACTCAAGACAGTCTGAAATCGTTTTAATAAGTTTTGCATATACATCATTATCCATACTAGCACCCGCCATTATTTATGAATGAACTGTTTTAATACCAAATTAGTGCTTCTTATTATATCTTTACACTTATTATCGGCACCCGTGACACTATTCTTTAGTTAATTCCTGTGGATATGCACCGGTATAACATTTTATTTAAAATTCTTAAAAAAATGGAATAATTGGAAATAAAATGATACAAATTAAAACCATTTGTAATAGTGACATATGACGTTACATTTTAGCCTGACAGGAAATAGAAAATTGAATGACTCAGATAACCATATAAAAATCGGTGCGTATGTATATCCGGGCTGGCATGCGTGCAGTGAACGTGACAGTAAATTCCCACCGGGCTGGAGTGAGTGGGATCTTGTCCTGAATGCACCGAAACGTTTCCCTGATCACAACCAGCCAAGGCTGCCAGTTGATGGGCCTTATGATGATTCCGTTCCCTCTACCGCAAATAAACAGGTCGGACTTGCCCGTAAATATGGTGTCGACTTCTTTGTGCATAGCTGTTTCTGGTCACGGGGGAAACGTGTCTTTGAAGCAGCACTGGACGATGGATTTCTCGGTGCTGATGGTGGTGGTGATTTCCCATTCTCCCTGATGTGGGCAAACCGTATGCCCCGCGGAGTTCTTCCGGTAAAGCACAAATCAGGTCACAACATCGCTCCGGGCAGACTTGTCTATACAGACCCGAATGATTTCGTGGAGTTAATAAAATTCCTTGAGGAGAGATATTTTTCAAGGCCAAACTACTTTCGCATAAATGGAATGCCACTGTTCTCCATATTCGACAGCACCTTTTTCCTGAGGCAGTTGGGAGATGGACTTGCATCCCTTGCAATCCATAAGGCAAAGGACTATCTGAGAAGAAAAGGATATCCCGGCCTTCATCTAATGGCTATTAATCCGGCACCAGCCAAGATTGATGAGTTTAAGAAGGCTGGGTTTGACAGTATCAGTCACTATGTCTGGCTCCCTGACTGGAAGGGTGAGTACCAGCAGGATTATGGGGAACTGGTAAAGAAGCGCAGCAGTGAATGGAGAGGGTTTGCCGATAAGTCGCAACTTACATACTTTCCCTCTGTATCGCCCGGGTGGGATGCCACACCACGTGCTGCTGCAAAAGGGTACCATAGACCAGAACAATATCCCTGGTGGCCTGTAGTGGTAAACGAAGATCCAGAGCTCTTTTATGATTTTCTTGGCCGTGCAATCAGATACACAAAAGAGTTCAACAATCCGCAACTCTCCTTCATTGCGTCATGGAATGAGTGGAGTGAAGGCCATTATCTGGAACCGGACAAACGTTTCGGCACCGCGTGGCTGGAGGCAGTCAGAAAGGCGAAACAGGATGC
>JABGRF010000380.1:0-2089 GCA_018648405.1 Candidatus Scalindua sp. | reverse complement strand
ACGGATCAGGTTTTTTCGCTCAATCAATCGGAACAGTTTATCCGGATAAAAATTTGTACCTATACAAATCTCAATCGCAGGGCTTTACTCTTCTTCCACTACCTCTTCTTTAAAAGTTCCAAATGGACCACGAACATTGATAGAATCGTCCTCTTTAATCGCTATTTTATCTGGAATGCGAATCGTAATGCTTCCGTTTATCGTCTTAAAGGGAGATTTTGAAACCACTACCTTAAGTGTATTACCAAGTATTTTGGCCTTGTTTAATTGCGTTTTAGTATACGTATAGTCAAGATGGACGGGGCTTAAACCTTTCTTACTTGCCAGGGGTTTCCCCTCCTGATTATAGAGCGTGATTTTCAGCTCCCTTTCCGCAGGTTCCCAGGAAGCGTCAGCTTCAATAACACCGGGATATTTTGCCGTAAACTTAATTTCCCTCGGATATACATCTGTGCTCTTCTTGAGAAGACTGGGCAGATAAAATGAGCGTACAACCTCACCTGCCAGAACATTTTTCTGACCAATTGTTGCAAAAATGACCACTATTGCAATACTCAACAGTACAACTAAAGATGCTCGTTTGGATAATAAGTAGCTCATTGTCTAAACCTCCAGGATGATAAACCCTACTACACTAATATGTTATGCGTTTTTTAAACAGTACAAGATCCGGCATAATCCATGTTCCCTTCGATGATCAATCTGTTCATTTTTTGTGAGACCTTTCAATATAAGCAAAAGTTATACCCTGGTATCGTAAGTTCAAATAAAATGATGTTTTTAGAATGACATATGGTAAACAATGCAACTTTGCTCATTTAATTGCATATTGACATTTTCCGTTGACATACTAAATTGAATTTCCTATGCTAGCGCTCCAAATGTAACGGTAAAAGGTATTTATCATGACATAAGACATCGATTTATGTAATTGTCTTCTGGGTAGCGTTACCTGATTAACAAGTAAAAAATATACGATTTAACATTTAACAATGGAGGTGTAGAAATGGATTGGGGAATGAAGAACCGACTCTCTTCAATAATGGGATCTGATGGCAAATGTATGTTCATGCCGATAGATCATGGATATTTCCTGGGACCCACCAATAACCTGGAGAAGCCCGGTGAGACAATCAAGCCGATTATCGAATACTGCGATGCTCTTTTTGTTACCAGAGGTGTCTTACGTGCTGCCATAGACCCGGTTGGCAGTAAACCGGTCATACTTCGTGTATCAGGCGGTACAAGTGTGGTTGGAGGAGATCTCGCAAATGAGGGGCTCACCACTTCCATAAAGGATGCTGTAAGACTTAATGTTTCTGGTGTAGGACTGTCAGTATTCATAGGCAGTAGTTATGAACGCCAGACACTTCTCAATCTTGGAAAACTCGTAGACGAATGCGAAGAGTACGGTATTCCTGTCATGGCGGTTACGGCTGTTGGAAAAGAGCTGGAAAAACGCGATGCAAGGTATTTAGCACTATGTTGTCGTATCGCCGCAGAGATTGGTGCCAAGGTAGTAAAAACATACTGGTGTGAAGAGTTCGAAAAGGTTACTGAAGGCTGTCCTGTTCCCATTGTTATAGCAGGCGGTCCAAAGTTCGATACAGAACTTCCGGTATTTGAGTTTGTGCATGACGGTATGACAAAAGGAGCTATCGGTTTGAATCTTGGAAGGAATATCTGGCAGCATAAGCACCCTGTTGCGATGGCAAAGGCTCTGCACTCCATTATCCACAAGGATGCAACTCCAAAGGAAGCCAACGATATATTCAACGATACTAAGAACGGATAATAAACAGTAATTTCCTGAACTTGGTACAATAGACTTTGAAAAGTAACGTTATTAGACTTGCAATTTTGTTTTTGCAGATATATAATTCTACTTTGATTTACAGTAAGAAACTGTGCACATAAGGCCTTTTTGATAATCTGGTGTGCACGATATTCAACTCATAAGCCATTGATATATTAGGAGCTTACGAACTAAGCGCCAGTAGCTCAGCTGGATAGAGCACCAGATTTCTAATCTGGGGGTCGGGGGTTCGAGCCCTCCCTGGCGTATAGTAATCAATTCATAAAATAGTAA
>JABGRF010000378.1 GCA_018648405.1 Candidatus Scalindua sp. | reverse complement strand
TTTGAGGTTATTGTGCAAAGAACCCGGTTATCTATGTCAGTCGGAATAGAAGAAGCGGAGAGTAGAATCGCCGACAGTGTACCAAAAAAGGTAATGGAACAGAAGCACATAGACTCAACAATTTTTATCTTTTCTCTTCCATCACCAACAACTGGCATGAAAACGGTGCAGCATATCGTAATTACACCAAGAATAATAAGAGTAAATAATATCTTGTTTCTAACAGCTTCCTTAAACGTCTGCTTTGCTATTACTAATATTTGCTGCATAGATTTTTAAGAATAGGTCTTCGAGTGTTCCGGAAGAATTTTTGATTGATACAACTTCGCCCTGTTTTTCCTGTATAAACCTCTCGACTTCCATTAGAGCCTCTTTTGAAAGATTGCGAATCAGCAGTTCAACAACATCTTTGCTGGCAAGCAATTCTCCAATTGTACCTGATATCTGGAGTTCGCCTTTATCGATTATTGCAACTCTATCGCAAATATCCTGTACATCTGACAAAAGATGCGAGCATAAAAGAACCGTTTTTCCCTGGGATTTTAACTCAAGGATCAAGTCCTTTGTTTCTCTGGTACCGATAGGGTCAAGTCCGCTGGTAGGTTCGTCAAGAATAATTAGGTCAGGATCATTTATGAGTGCCTGTGCAATACCAATTCTCCGTAACATTCCTTTAGAATATTGTTTAAGGGGCCTTTTTCTTGCAAATTCCAGCCCGACTCGATTTAAGAGCCTGTTTGTCCTTAATTTTCTCTCTTTTCCAGGTATACTGAATAGCTGACCATAAAAGTCCAAGGTTTCATCCGCATTGAGAAAACGGTAAAAGCAGGACTCTTCCGGTAGAAAACCTAATCTGTTCTTTACAGTCACATCATCTGTTGTTTTTCCTAAGACGTGTGCACTGCCTTCAGTTGGAAAGATCAACCCTAAAAGAAGTTTTAAAGTAGTTGTTTTTCCGGAACCGTTAGGACCAAGCAAGCCGAAGATTTCACCTTTTCGAATGACTATATTTAATTTGTTAAGGGCTAACACATTTTTGCGCCCCCAAAAGCTTCTGTACGCCTTTGTCAAATTCTCTGTTTTTATGGCAACATCGTCACTCAATTTCCAGATCCTTCCGGTTAATAGAACAATTGTCCACAGCAGATAACTTTTATTTATACAAAGAAGACTCTTTTCTTTCGCTAAGTCTCAAAAGGTACATCATTTAGCACAGAAGTCAAGCGAAATTCCACTGCACAATTGAGGATATTAAACGCATTAACATATATCTAAAAAACAAGCATAAACACTTGCTGAGAAGGCACTAAGACACTGACAACATGGATTTTCACCAATAGATGTCTTTGTCACTGAACAAGATATATAAACAGCGTACACAATTACTAAAATCCGGAGGACGGGAACTGTATTAGGCAAATTATTGTATATAAGGTCAAGGAGGGTGTAAATTATGAAGAGTATTTCAGATTGCTCAAAACCAAACAGTAAAAAAATAAAATTGCAAGGCGCAAGCAAGGGAGCCAGTTTAAAGCAGAAGAGAAGCTGTTTAAAATGCGGAGAGAAGTTTCCCAGCAAAGGTCCTTATAACCGTGTATGCGATAAGTGTAGTTCAATGAATGAAAGAGTTGCGAACAGTACATATGCCGTGAGGGAAAGTGCTCCTTCTGATTCAAGTACTGTGGAGAAACGATTTTATGGATTTAATTAACCGCTTACTTTTAGAACGTTTGGTAAGGCATCAACCCGGCAGGTTGTTCGAGAACAGGTCAGTATTAAAAACTATTTGTATCTATTAACCCCCTTTCTATTTAATAGGTTAGTTTAGATCTTTATATTCCCGGACAGCCTGCTTTTTTCTTCTCCACGCTTTGTCACTTGTACGCTCTCCGCTTAGACATACAAAAGCCGAGTCACCGAGTCTTTCAACTTTCATTTATTAAATAATCTTATTATTTACAACGTCGCTGTCTTTCAAGCCATCCTTCACGCGGCTGAAGCAAAACAGGTATGAAACATCATTACCTATATTTTCTATGGCGTGTGTAACACCTGGAGGAATAACAAACAAGTCCTTCTCATTGTTTTCTAATATTTTTTCTTCTCTCTCCTTTGTATTATTATCTACAACCAGTACCCTGCAAGTGCTCCCTATAATGAGAATGTGTTCAGTCTTATTAACATGATAATGGTTTCCCCTTATCGCTCCCGGCTTCATGCTCACCATATGAATATCGCTTATTATACCGTCTTTTATATCATCGTCCGAAATCGGTCTTATGCACCAGCCACGATCATCCTGATAAAACTCGATTTCCTTAACCTGAATAATTCCCATAAACAATCTCTCTTTTTTCGCCACTCATTAATAATTTACATTCCTGATACCTGCAGGTCTCCATGCTGGGGCAATAACCCCCTTATGTGAATACCTGTCAAGAAGCCTTGCCTGCGTTATGCTGAATTCGCCGTATCTGTCATTTATTTTATCCATAGCCTTCAAGACAGATATCCTGTCCCTGTCCTTCTTGAACAGGGGTATCTGGCAGTAATTCGTTACCAGATTTGAGACACTTACACCCAGCAGTCGTACCGTATATTTGAGCCTTATCTTTTTTACTATATCGAGTGCGACAAGGTATATGTCAAATCCGTCATTTATATATTCTTTTACGGTACATCTTTTTGTAAATGTTTGGAAATTCGAATACCTCAAGGTCATGGCTACTGTCCTGCCGAAATAGTGCCCACGGCGCAATCGCCTCCCCACCATTTCCGAAAGCTGCAACAGATATCTCTCCATCTCTTCACCGTCACTTACATTCCTCTTAAGGGTCATGCTATGGCCGACAGATTTTGCATCTGGCGTCTCCTCAATCGGGACAACAGGGTTTTCATCTATTCCCAGACCCATCTGATGAAGCTTGTTGCCAATAACACCAAATTTATTTACCAACTCCTTTACCGGAAATCTTCCCAACTCCCCACACGTCTTGATACCCATAGCTCCAAGGTGTATCTCCAGCCGCGATCCTATTCCACAGAGTTCACCCACCGGTAGTTCTTCAAGAATGTCAGAAACGGCCCCGGGATGTATTGTAGTAAATCCGTCCGGTTTCTGCATATTGCCTGCCAGTTTTGCCAGCAACTTGTTAGGGCCGACACCGATGGAGCAGGTAAGCCCAAACCCCCTAAGGATCCTTCTCTTAATCCGCATGGCAATATCTTCCGGTTTACCAAAAAGGCAGAGGGACCCCGTTATATCGAGAAATGCCTCGTCAACTGAATATACCTCTACCAACGGTGTATAGTCCCCGAAAAGATTTACAAGGCGCGTGCATGTGTCTGTATACTTTTTATTATTACCTGCAACAAATATTATATCAGGACAGAGCTTCTTTGCCTCCGGCACTGTCATACCGACCTTAACGCCATAAGCCCTGGCCTCATATGAAGAGGTGGTAATGACTGTCCTTTGCTGTGCACCAATGACGGCTACAGGCTTACCCCTGAGTGAAGGCTTAGACTGTTGCTCCACAGAAGCAAAAAAGGCATTCATGTCTACATGCATTATTGTTCTGTTGTTCATAATTTTAGTTCACTTCAAACTTCAGACACTTTTAACTTAACCTATCCTTCCACTTCTACAGCCATAAGCATCCATACCATAGTCTCTGTATTGTAGGCTATCTCATACAAATCCTGACCATCTGTAACAGAAAAATAGTGGACTGAAGCACTGCCTTCTTTGCCTGTCCATGTATACGTTACCTCCTTGATACGGTATTGTTTCTCTTTCCATATAAACCATACCGGTTTTATCTTCTTTCCGCCGATACAATCAGCGCCAAATACCACTCCTGCTTTTATAGGTTCACCTATCTCCGTAATCATATTTATTTAATCTGCCTCAACACTGTCACAACCTTCCCGGCTATCATCATCTCATTGGCCTGATCTTCTCTAATAATTATAGGCTTCATCGTCGAATTAGCCGGTTCCAGATAAATGCTATCGTCTCTCTTGAAAAACCTCTTAACCGTCGCCTCATCATTAATAATGGCAACTACGATATCACCACTCTCTGCGGTTTGCTGGGATTTAACTAATACAAAATCACCGTCCTGGATATGGGCATCTATCATACTGTCCCCCTCCACTCTGAGAAAAAAGGTATCATCCCAACGAGCCACCGACGCATCCATGGCCA
>JABGRF010000215.1 GCA_018648405.1 Candidatus Scalindua sp. | reverse complement strand
TCGGGGATGTTCGTGGAATTGAATTACCTGAATTTATGTATTCTCTTATAAAGAGTGAATTAATCTTTGTTGCGTTTCCCCTGATAATGGCATTCTGAAACGAGTAGGGAAATATCTGTGTCTGATAATAGAAGCTCTGGCCGAGGATTTCGCTGATAGCCCTCGTCTCCCTGACATCATCCAAACCATATTTTATAAGTTCATCCGGCTTATTATCAAAATACCAGCTTAACTTATCCGGATCTATGTACGTCCTGTCCGGAGAAGCAACATTAAAGTGCCTGGCTACATTCTTTAGTCCATAACTCTCCAGATTCCTTGCTGTAACATCATACATCTGTGCCAGCAGATACGTATCTACAATGTGACGTCCATATACCTCAAATTTCTTATAAGAGATAGTTCTCTCTGCAATATTTAAGCGTGATGAATGAGACTTGATGGTTTGCTTATTACGACCAATAGCTAAAGGAACTTTAAACCGTCTCGCACGAGCTTCTATGTAGACCAAATCAAAATTAAAAATATTATGCCCTTCTATCACGTCAGGGTCTCTCAAATTTATCTGTTCAACCATGATCTCCAGCATTTCCTTCTCACCATGTTCTTTTCCTGAAATGATATATTCCCAGCCACTACTATCCGAAAGAGATATCAGAGTAATTCTGTCTTCATCCCTATGTGGATTTGAGAATTCATATCCCTCAGCACAATATGTTTCAATGTCCAGCTGGAGTCTGAGCAAATCGCCATACAACATCTCTTTAAAGAGTGTCTGTCCAGAAATGAGCAGATACTGATGAACCGGATCATTTAAATAAAAGAATGGTGCACTTAAGCTCGCCGGGGTCGCACCTGTCTCCTTCTTAAAGTGTTTCAATAATAGCTGCAGATCTGCCCAGGTTTCCAACAACACCAGATACTTATAATAAGCTTCCCCCTTTAGTCTCTTTGCCTCATACGTCCCATCCCAACCATCCATATAGATAGTCTCTTCCAACAAGACAAATGGTTTGAAAACTACCTTCTTTGATGTTATTTTATTTTTTTTACGACAAAATATCTCAATGGAACTATTACCATCGAACTCAACAGCTGTAATATACGGAGTAGAGTCACGTCCGAAGAGAATCTTATTCTCGCCAGAAAATA
Organism: Candidatus Scalindua sp.; assembly: GCA_018648405.1. Taxonomy (GTDB): domain Bacteria; phylum Planctomycetota; class Brocadiia; order Brocadiales; family Scalinduaceae; genus Scalindua. The sequence continues at coordinate 3,069 of JABGRF010000215.1, read as the reverse complement.
TTTTTTTGAATTTTAAATCCATTTGTAATTAGTACCCTTCTTGTTAAAGTAATTCATAAATTCTTCAGTCCCTAAATAGTATTCTATGATGCAGTACTTTTTTGTCCAGCAGAAATAAACGTATTTTTTTAAATCTGGATATTTATCGTAATTATAATAGAATAAAATAATGAATACTGTGTCAGAAGAACTATTTCAACAAATGATACGCATACGCCGTGAAATTCATATGCACCCGGAACTTGGGTATCAGGAAGAGAAAACTGCCTCCATTATAACCGAGGAATTAGAGAGGCTTGGTATAAAGTCTACTACTGGAATTGGAAAAACCGGTGTGGTGGGGCAAATCAATGATTCCGGCCCTGTGGTAGCATTAAGGGCGGATATGGATGCATTGGCTATTCAAGAAGAAACTGGGCTTGAGTTTGCGTCAAAAACAGATGGCATAATGCATGCATGTGGCCACGACGGGCACGTTGCAATGCTGCTCGGTGCTGCTTCTATACTAAAGAAAACACTTAAGGCTGGAAGTGTATTACTAGTATTTCAACCAGCAGAAGAAGGCGGCGGCGGAGCTCAAAAGATCATGGATTCAGGACTGCTTGATGACGCTAAAGCGATATATGCATGTCATCTTGACAGGCACTATAAGACAGGTAAATTAGTTGTACAACCTGGACCAATCTCAGCGTTTACCGATAGATTTGATATTTCAATCAGGGGTAAAGGAGGCCATGCAGCACAGCCGCATGATGCAATTGACGCAATTGTAGTAGCCAGTCTTATTGTAATGTCTCTTCAGACTATAGTATCAAGAGAAGTAAATCCATTGTACCCTTCAATTGTATCGGTAGGACGAATCGAGGGAGGTTCGGTACCAAATGCCGTTGCAGAAAGTGCCAATCTTAGTGGTACGGTACGCACGACAGAAACTCAAATAAGGGAGCAAATAATGTCAGGTATAACGCGTATTGTAGATGCGGCCGGAATACTTCACAATGCGGATGTCAGTGTAGACTTCACTATGGGCTACCCGTCTGTTATTAATACCGTAGAAGAGGTTGAAATTGCCAGAGCAGCAGTCACAAATATTATTGGAGAGGAGGCTCTCGTTGACGGTCAATTTGCAAGTATGGGAGGTGAGGACTTCTCCTATTATCTGGAAAAGATCCCGGGATGCCTCATAAGGCTGGGAGCACTAAAGGATGGTTTGGAAGGCATACCTGCTCACAGCTCGACCTTCGACTTTGATGAAAATGCACTGAAAATTGGTGCCGCATTCCTTGCAGAAACTGCAAAGCTAACAATTGACCACCTGTCCAAATAGACACCTAATCAAAAAGAAGTGAAGAAATGAAATGATTTATGAGTTGATTTTCTTTACAGATATTGCTAATCCGGATCCCATATTATTCCCTGGTCAGCATGCCCGTTTGGCCATCCTTCATTAGCGGTTCCATCGCTATCTCCATTCTTTACACGTACAACATGACCATCCATAAAAAGAATATTTGCTCCTCTTGAGTGCCTTTGCGCAACACTTCCATATGAACCGTCATACTTACTTGCGACAGATGTGTTATTAATCCTGCCATCAAATAACAAAACAGTTTTAGATGGAAATCTAATTGAGTCAATCATCCGGTTACACATTGATCCCTGCACAAGCTGAGTATTCATTTTAATAGTCCTGGTATTATCCTTTTTATCCTGAGATACAGTATTAAAAACAGGATCCTGTTTTACTAATGCAAGTTTTTCCTTTGTTGAAATCTCAGTCTGATTCTCAGGTAATATATCCGTTGTTATGTATCTATCAACAGCCTTGAACCATACCTCACCACTGCACGAGCCACTATTGCTCTCCAACGGAAGATAGCCATCATTTTCGCTTACATATTGTGCAAAACACTTAAACATCTGCCCCATGTTACTCATGCATACTACCTGCTTTGATTTCTCCCTGACCATTGAAAGAACCGGAAATGTTAAACCTATTAAGAAGAAGACAATGAATACCGCTATGAGCAGCTCAATTAATGTAAATGCGTGATTATTTTTATTCACAATTTAACCATGCCTCCATGCTCGGCTAAACTAGTTCAAAACGGACTTTATACCAGATATGCGATGAACATCCTGTTCAATCTGGTCATTGAGAGATCTATTCGATATCTATCATTATAATCTTTATCTGGTAGTGAAATTTAAAACTTTTACTAAAGTTGATTATCTGCAAAACAAATGAAAATATGGGATTCCCTGTTTTGCTCTAAAAATCTATTAAGTTAAAAGAAAAGTAAAAGTAATACATACTAAAATGTTGAAATCATTAAATTACAATATGATCCTTTATTTTACTGAAAATTTTATCTCCTATACCTTTTACTCCCTTTAACTCATCAATTGAGACAAAAGATCCAATTTCCTCGCGATATTCAACTATAGATTCCGCCTTCTTTTCGCCAATACCCTTCAATGACATTAACTCCTCAACTGTTGCCGTGTTAATGTTTACCTTTGCACTATGCTCCGCATCTGCAAAGTTACTAACAAAAGATATCAGGACTGCAAATACTAATATGACAGCTACTTTGCGAATAACATCCATGTCATTGCTCCTTTCCAAAACAGGAATCCCATATTAATAGTTCATGTGAATTTTACGAATGAAGTTTGTTGCAGAAAAGTGATGTGCCTAGAGCATTTATTCTCCCCGGATAACGATATGTCCATATAAATAATATATAAGAAGCGCGCTTCTTTAATCAATTCATTTGGAAGTTCACCGGCATTTAACAATGCTCGTCAGATAATGTCAAGATAAATATTGAAAATGTTTCCTAGCATAAGAGGTGTATTGTTTGTTTATATTAATAATACATTTTGCGTTTAGATTTTTGCGTAATAGTCCAGATACCATTCAACAAATCTCTTAATTCCTTTCTCAATGGGAGTTGAAGGCTTGAATCCAATATTGATCAGATCATCCACATCAGCGCACGTTTCATGTACATCACCCGGTTGCATTGGCAAAAGGTTTTTCTCTGCCTTCTTTCCCAGACAATC